>NZ_JAKNJD010000009.1:0-270254 GCF_022132345.1 Butyricimonas sp. DFI.6.44
TAAAACGCTTTCAGCGTATCGCGGTAATATTCCAGCAACGGCATATTTCCTAGAGCCTGCAAGAGAGGCTTGTCGTATTCGTCGACGAGCACGACCACCCCTCGTCCCGTCTGTTCGCATGCCCGGCGGATTATCCCGAAAAACCGCAGTGAAAGAGTCGTTTCATTCTCTCCTTTCCCGTAATCAGCTTCCCATCGTGTAAGTCGATTGCTTAGTATCGCGTCCAGCGCCTCCGGTCGGTCATACTTCTCCGCGTTCAAATCAAGGTGTAGCACGATGTGCGTGTTCCACTCGCTCTCCAGTTTCTCTACCGCCAACCCTTCGAACAATTCCCGTTTACCCTCGAAGTACGCCTCGAAAGTAGATAATAACAGACTTTTCCCGAAGCGTCTTGGACGGCTCATGAAATAAGGTTTTCCGTTGTTTGCAATTTGCCACATTAGTGCTGTCTTATCCACGTACATGTAGTTTTCGCGCCGGATGTTCTCGAATGTCTGTATCCCTATCGGGAGTTTTCTCTTTAGGTTGATCTCCATAATATACCGTTTAGCTTGTACACAAAGGTAGGAATAACAATTGAAAATTGAAAATGAAAAGATTCACATAAAGTCCGGGATTAAATTGTGGTACTATTCTCGATCATTTTTAAGATCCGTTTGTGATAACCGGAAAAAGGGAATAATAAATAAAATTCAAGCAAATAAAGATAATGTTGATAGTCGCCTTTGGCGAGTTGCAGGTTACAGGTTGCATTTGCCTTCGGCAAGTTACAGGTTACTTTTCTTGCGTTGTAGACTGTATTCCAGCTCCTCCTCTGTTTATAGAGGAGGTGGCACGAAGTGCCGGAGGAGTTTATTAATTAAGTGATTGATTGATTGATTTTAGATTGAATGATTTCTCCCCACTTGCCAACGCTTCGTTAATCGCTAAATCGGCAATCATTGAATCACTAAATCCAAGAACTCCCTCCCCCCTTCGGGGTATTGAGTCCGGAAACCGGTCTCGAACTGGCTCTTGTTCGACAGACAACGAGCAAGCTCTCTGTCTGTTCTCGCTTACTCGCCAGTTGCCCTCTATAAACAGAGGGAGAGCTAGTTACTCTCTCCGCTTTAGGAAATTTTTCATTTATAGCTATCTGGATTAATAATCTCTTTTAACGTGAAAAAAGATGTGTATGTAGCCCTTAATAGCCCGTATCCCAACCCTATTACTAAGGTAATAATCTCTCCTCTCCAGAGCCTCTTCGTTTCTCAAATAGAGCAGAAATATTCCCGTGTATTTATGCTCTGAAGAAGGTCTGGCAGGGCTACGAAAGAGGGGTATTATATCCTTGGAAATGCGATTGATTTTCAGTGTGATTTCATCGAGAAGCTAAGGTAATCCTAGGGTGATACTATCTCAACTTGCTTACAAAACACTTTTAACTCGGTTACAGGATTGTTTACCGACGGGGACGTAAGAGGCTTGTAAGTAGGTTGTAGCTATGTAGAGGTAGTATTACTTTAGGATTACCTTGGGATGATTTTAGGATACTTGTATCAAGAGTTCCAGATTTTCCATGAGTATTCGGCTTGGAGATGCAACATTTCCAGACCGTTGTGGACTTTGGCTCCTTGTTGTATGCCTTTTTGCATGAAAGTGGTAACGGCGGGGTTGTAAACTAGATCGAAAAGATAGTGATTGGGCGTGAGGTGCTCATAGGGGATTGGGGGACAATTTTCCACGTGCGGCCATGTTCCGAGCGGGGTGGTGTTGACAATCAGAGGGGTTTTGTCCAGTTGACGGATGATTTCCGGGTAACCGATTTCTATTCCCGTGGGGGTACGGCTGACGGAAGTGACGGCAACACCCAGAGAGGTCAAGGCATATTTGACGGCTTTTGCCGCTCCCCCGGTGCCCAAGATGAATGCCCGTTCCGGCACATGGGGGATGAAGTGAAGTAATGAATCTCGGAATCCTGCCATGTCCGTGTTGTGCCCGGTGAGGGAGAAGCCGGCAGGCGTATGCTCGACTTTTACCGAGTTGACGGCACCGATAGCCCGTGCCTCGTCGCTGATATTGTCGAGGAAAGGGATGATCTTCTCTTTGTAGGGAATGGTTATAGCGAATCCTTTCAAGTCAGGAGTTTCCTCGATAATTCGGAACATTCGGGAGATATCTTCCAATTCGAAATTCCGAAATTCGGCATTTATTTTTTCTGCTTTGAATTTTTCCGTGAAATAGGTTTTGGAAAACGAATGTCCCAATGGGAAACCGAGGAGACCGAAAAGATTCATGAGTTTGTAAAGTTTATAAGGTTTATAAAGTTTATAAAGTCATATTGCAGTTCGAGGTTTGAATATAGTGTTTCTACTTTACGAACTTTATGAACCTTATAAACTTTATGAACTATTTTTTTAGTGTTACGGCCAATCTTTCAATCCCCCAGATGAGGAGAAAACCGACAAGGCACATCAAGAGTACATGCCACGTGAGCGGATCGTTTCCCGCTTGTTCGAAAGTACCCGGGAGAACGTTTCTCTCGATCTCGAAAGAAGTGCCGTTAATTAATTCCGTGTCGGTAAGTTTCCAAGGCCATATTTTGTTTAAGGAACCTACCATGAAGCCGGTCAATAGGGCGACAGTCATGCTGTGGTAGTTTTTCAATAACCACGAGAGCAAGTGCGAGAAGGATATAATTCCGGCAACAGCTCCTACCAAAAACACGAGTAATATTCCGATATTGAAGTCGCTCACGGCGGTGATGATGTACTCGTATTTACCTAATAATAATAGTATGAACGCTCCCGATATTCCCGGAAGGATCATGGCACAGATGGCGATAGCCCCGGATAAGAGGACGAACCACCATGTTTCCGGTGTGCTGGTGGGGGTTAGCACGGTGATCGTGTACCCGACAACGGCTCCCACGACCAACGAGGTGATGGCAAACAAATCCCATTTTTTTACTTCTTTGGAAACGAGTAGTGCCGAGGCTATAATGAGCCCGAAGAAAAAAGACCAGATGTAGAGAGGATGGAATTCTAGTAGATATTTCATCAATTTTGCCAACGAGAATATAGATATCGCGATTCCTGCGACCACAGAAACCAGAAAATTACCGTTGATATGCTTCCAAAATTCTTTGAATTTGAATGTTCCCAAAAGACGCAATGCCTGTAAGTCAATGGAACGGATGGAATTGATTAATTCTTCGTAGATACCGGTGATAAATGCTATTGTTCCCCCTGATACGCCGGGAATAACGTCGGCAGCACCCATGGCACATCCTCTCAGCACTAGTAGTAGATAGTTTTTTTTCTTCTCCATGAACGAATTTATGATTTTAGATTTATGATTTTAGATTTACGATTTATGATTTATGATTTCATTCAAAAAGAATCGTAAATCATAAATCGTAAATCATAATTATTTTATTCGATTTTGAACACATTGCGATGTTCGAAACGTAACAAGTCAAAGACGGTTTTTACCGGGGTGAAGGTGGATAGCGGAACTTCAACAAACACGGTATTCCAGTTTGCCATCGCTCCATTCCACAACCCGGGAAGTTCTTGTACTTGTATGTCTTTTCCCTCGAAAGATTTACTGGTAATGAATCCTTGCGTGTTATCAATAAAGTCTTTCAGGTCGTACTTTTTACCTTTATAGTTATACGTGCTGCACACGATATCTACCGGGTTAAAGTGGGTCGATTGGGTGAATATTTTTTTCTGGTTCTTGTCTTTTTGGTTCACCTGTGCACTTTCCACGATCATCAAGCGTTTCCCGTGTTCAGCATCTTCCACCCAGAAGGGACCGCCACCGGGTTCACCTTCATTCTTAACCATCCCGCATACCCGTAATGGACGGTCGAGCAGGTTTTTCAAGTATTTTGCCCTTTCTTTCAAATTAGGGTGAACGAGGTCTTCCTTGGGTTTGTAACCGAGATTGTCATAGATAAATTGTTCGATTTCGTTCAGATTCTCTTCGGTAATACTGCTTTTCTTGTTCAAAATCTTCATGTAATCGAAGATTCTGGCTTGTGTTTTTAACAGAACCCCGGCGAGTATCTTTTTGTATTTCACGGTGTCTGCCTTGTTGCGATCGGGAGTAACGTTGTCTATGTTTTTGATAAAGATGAGGTCTTCTTTCAGATCGTTCAAGTTGTGAATCAAAGCACCGTGTCCCCCCGGGCGGAATACGATGTTACCATCGTTGTCCCGTAGCAGGTCTCCTTTCGAATCCAGACTGACCGTATCGGTCGAGGGCGATTGGATGGAGAACGTGATGTCGTACTTGAGATTGAATTTTTTCTGGTAATCTTTGAGCACGTGTTTCAAGAGGGCTTTGAATTTGCCCATGTGTTCTTCGGATACCGTGAAATGGATATGTGCCATTTTGCCGTCATTGGCATAAAGGGCGGCTTCAACCAAGTGTTCTTCCACGGCGGTACGGATGTGATCTTTATATATATGGAAATCGATCAGTCCCTTGGGCGTGGAATTATAGTTTAATCCCTTATTCGTCAAGATATATTCCAATATCGTGATGAGTTCGTTTTTCCAGAGAAGTTTGTCCAGATCGAAACGGTCTTTGTAGAGAGCTTCTTTCAAGTGGGTGTAAAAGGGAAACTCTTTTAGTTTTTCGAAGAAGGAGAATATGCTTCCCGGTTCTTTGTGCAACCGGAAATTCAGGTAGTCTTCGTCACTTCCCGTGTAGGTGTTTAAAAATGAATTTAATGTTTTGAACATGCGAGAAGCGGAACCGGATGCCGGAACCATCTTCATGATTTTCAATGTGTTTCTTTTCTCCTCGAAGATGCGAATGAATTCATCAGCCTGTTCGTCATTCAGACTATGGATCCCGTTACCTATTGTCGCCGCATCTCGGATTTGCACAAAATTGAAACCGTTCTTGAAGTTTTCAAGTTGGCTATCAATTTGTTCGGGCTTAATCCCCCTGCGCTTAAATTGCTTGAGATCACTTTTCGTGTACATAATTTCGGGTTTGTAGGTTATGTAATAATCCGGCAAGTTACGAATTTTTTTACAAAAAGCAATTTATTACTTTTTGTGTTACAGGTTACAAGTTGAGCCTTCGGCTCTGCAGGTTGCAGGTTTGTTGTTATTGTTTTTTGAACTTGTAACTTGTGAACCTGTAACTTGTGAACCTGTAACTTGTGAACCTGTAACTTGTAACATGGCGAAGACGGCAATTAGTTGTCGTCTTCGTCATATAGTTCTTCTTGATTTTCTAGCTCGGTTTCAAAGAAATCTTCTGCTTCTTCAAGTAGAGACTCGATATCGTCCGTGCAAAGAGGTTCTTCGTCAATCCAGTAAATTTTTTGGTTGCTGTAGAAACCGTCTATGTCACATTGGATAATACATTGAGGCTTTTCCGTGTGCACCACGTACACGAGATCGGGTGCTTCTTGGGAATTGTCCGCAATTAGAAATTTTGGTAACATGGTGTTATACTGTTTTAAAGTTTACGCGGCAAATATAGGAATAATTGAAAATCGAATATTGAAAATCGAAAATTATTTTAATGGAGGAGTTGAATAGAGAAAAAAATGTATCTTTAGGGCGAGAAATGGATTAAACGATTTCTTGATTGAGTGATTTGGAGATTTAAAGAATATGATAGCAGAAGGATTATTATCGAATGTGGTTCCGGTATTGAAAAAGAACGATACATGCGCCCAAGCACTGGGGTGGATGGATTTGTTCCGGGTATCCCATTTGCCGGTGGTTGAAGGAAGTTCTTACGTGGGTTTGTTATCAGATGAAATCATGTACGCGCACGGGTGTTTGAATGATCCGATCAATAGTTTGGAGATACCGAGAGAATCGACATTCGTGTACGATGATATGCATATTTATCACGTGATCGAGGTCGCGTCTTCCTTGGGATTGTCAATAGTTCCTGTTTTAAGCCGGAAAGAGGTTTATCAAGGTGCTATTTTGTTGTCGGATATTTTGCATAGCGTGGAAAAAATGTTGTGCGTGGATGATGCGGGTGGGATTATCGTGTTGGAGGTGAATAAAATTGATTATTCGTTGGCCGAGGTGGCGCAGATCGTGGAATATAATGAAGCCAAGGTGTTGAGTTGTTTCGTGACATGCACCCCGGACTCGAACAAGGTTGATATTACTGTCAAGGTGAATACGCCTAGGATTGAACCGATTCTGGATACCTTTGTCCGTTATCGTTACGTGATAAAAAGTACTTTTGTGCTGGGTGAAGATGTCAATGATGAATTGCGTGACCGCTATGGGCAGTTGATTAAGTTTATGGAAATGTAGAAAATTTAAAGTTTAGAATTGAAAGAGAGTTGGTTCGTGGAGGTGGAATCTAAAATTTAAGATCTAAAATAAATTAGATGTGTCTGAAAATTAATAGAGTGGCTATATACGGACGAGTGATCCATGAGGATTTTTTTCCTTATTTCAAGCAAATGTTACGTGATCTGGATGAGCGTGGCGTGAAGTTGTCTTGCTATCGGCCGTTTTTTGATTTCTTGAGTGAGAGGTGGGATGTTCATTCTTATTTTCAATCTTTCTATGATACGGATTTGGAGCCGGATACCGATATTTTATTTAGTGTCGGGGGGGACGGTACTTTTTTGGATTCAGCAGTCCGGGTGAAAGATTCCGGGGTACCCGTGCTTGGTATAAATAGCGGTAGGCTGGGATTCCTTGCCAATATCGCCCAAGAGGAGATTCCTCAGGCTATACAGTGGTTGTGTGCCGGGAAATGCGAGGTAGAGCAGAGAGCTTTGGTGAAATTGGAAATGGAAGACAATCCGTTCTCTAATTTTAATTATTCTCTGAACGAGATTAGCGTGCAGAAAACGGAACGCTCTTCTTTATTAAAGGTACACGCTTATATCGGGGGGGAATATCTCACGACGTATTGGGCGGACGGCTTGATAGTGGCAACTCCTACCGGTTCGACGGCTTACTCTTTGAGTTGTGGCGGTCCGATTATTTCCCTGAGTTCGGATAATCTGATTATTACCCCGGTAAGCCCGCATAACTTGAATATGCGTCCTTTGATTTTGCCCGGTGACGTGAAGATTCGTCTGAAAGTGGAAAGTCGTTCGGGTGATTTTATGGTGAGTGCCGATTCCCGAACTCGGACAGTGCCGGATCATTACGAATTATTTATCTCTTCCGGTGATTTCAAAATAAACGTGGTAAAGATGCCCGGGCATAGTTATTACGAGACGTTGAGAAATAAATTGAACTGGGGGGAAGACAAGAGGAATAAGAAGATTTAGTGATTCAATGATTGGCGATTACGTGATTAAAGAAAAACAAGTAATATAAAGATAAGGAAAACGTTATTAAATAATGAGTTGAAGAACGAGAATGTATGATTATTATGAGTAGAGAGAATATACCAGAGCACGTGGCAATTATTATGGATGGAAATGGCAGATGGGCAAAACAGCGGGGATTGGAAAGATGGGAAGGACACAAGGAAGGCGTGGAGGCCGTGAGGAGAGTTCTTGAGGCTGCCGGGAATGCCGGAGTGAAGTATTTGACTTTATACGCTTTTTCGATAGAGAATTGGAATCGGCCGAAAGAGGAGGTGGATGTTTTGATGGGTTTGATGGTGGATGCTATCGTCGCTGAAACGGATAATTTGATGAAAGAGGGTATACAAGTTCGGGCTATCGGGAATTTGACGGATTTGCCGGACAAGGTGCGGCAAAAGTTGAACGGGTTGATAGAGCAGACTGCTTCCAATCATCATCTGACGGTGGTGCTTGCCCTAAGTTATGGCGCAAGGTGGGAAATATTGAATGCCGCGAAACAGTTGGCAAAAGATTGCCAGACGGGTAAAGTGAAAGATGTAGAGGCGATTACAGGGGATGTTTTTTCCGATTATTTGACAACGGCGGGGATTCCTGATCCGGATTTATTGATTCGTACGAGCGGTGAATGTAGGCTCAGTAATTTTCTTTTATGGCAATTAGCGTATACTGAACTATATTTTCTTGATAAATTTTGGCCTGATTTTGAAAAAGAAGACTTATATTTGGCCATTCGTAATTTTCAAAAAAGAGAGAGACGATTCGGTATGACCGGAGAGCAACTAAAAAAGTGACTCAAATGACAGGAAAAATAACGCTTGTATTAATATTTATATTGTGTATTTGTGGAGCAAAAGCTCAAGTTGCAGATACTGTGCAGCAACAAGTTGATATCTATTATTCTTCCCCGAAGACCTATGAATTGGCAGGGGTAAAGGTTGTCGGCGGAGATTATGACGGGTTGGCATCCATAGCCGGGTTGACGATAGGAATGCCTATTCAAATTCCGGGTGAAACGATAACGAGAGCGATCAAGAGGCTTTACGATCAAGGTTTGTTTTCGAATATATCCATTGCTGTCGACCGGATTGAAGATGACAAGGTATATTTGACCATGTACATTCAGGAACGACATAAGCTTTCGAAGATCAATTACATCGGTTTGAAGAAATCCGAGGAAAACAAGATTAAGGAAAAAATGAACTTGGGGGTTGGGTCGCAGGTCACGGATTTCATGAAGACGACCTTGAAAAGCCAAGTCGAGAAATACTTGAAAGAGAAAGGATATTATAACACGAATATCAAGATTATTCAACGGGATGATCCAAAAGAGAAGAATTACGTGGTTCTGGATGTCATCGTGGAGAAACACAATAAAATAAAGATTGCCGACATTATCATTAACGGAAACGAACAAATGAAAGACGGTCGTCTGAAAGCTGCCATGAAGAAGACGAAAGAAAAATCATTGGTTAATTTCTTTAAATCGTCAAATTATATCGAGAAGAATTATGACGAAGATAAGTATCATCTTGTCGATAAATATAACGAGAAAGGTTTCCGCGACGCGGTGATTGTTTCTGATAGTGTTGTCCAGATATCCCCGAAACGGGTGAAGATCTATATCGATGTGCAGGAAGGAAATAAATACTATTTCAATAATATCTCTTGGGTAGGTAATACAATATATGATTCAGAGACGTTGAGCCGTATATTGAATATCAAAAAAGGAGATGTATATAATAGTAAGTACTTGAACGAACGTATTACCACGGACGAGGATGCCGTATCCAATATATACCAAAATAACGGGTATTTGTTCTCTCGTCTGATGCCGATCGAAACTATCGCGGGTGAAGATTCTATCAATCTGGAAATCCGTGTTGCCGAGGGTACTCAGGCCACGATTAACAAGGTGATTATTCAAGGTAATAACCGTACGCACGAGCACGTGATTCGTCGGGAATTGTACGTGTACCCGGGTGAGTTGTTCAGCCGTGAAGATATTATACGAAGCGCACGTGAATTGGCGAATATGGGACATTTCGATCCGGAACAAATAGCACCGGACTTGGTGAATGTTAATCAGGAAGCGGGAGCAACGGATGTCATATTCAAGTTAGTCGAGAAAGCGAATGATAAGATCGAGCTTTCGGGAGGTTGGGGAGCCGGTATGATCATCGGTTCGGTAGGATTGACCTTCACGAACTTCTCTATCCGTAATATTTTTAATTGGGATACTTATCGTCCTCTTCCGCAGGGTGACGGTCAGACGTTCAGTTTGAAGGCCCAGACGAACGGTAAATATTATACTTCATTCAGTTTATCATTCCGTGAACCTTGGCTGGGAGGAAAGAAACCGAACTCGTTGAGTGTTTCTTTGTATTTCTCTCGTCAGACAGGTTATTCCAGCAGTTACCGGAATTCTTATTACGCTCAGGCGGCGAACGCATCCGACTATTACGACACCCGTCAGTTGATGCTTACTTATGGATTCAGCGTGGGATTGGGACGTCGTATCAAGTGGCCGGATGACTGGTTCACGATGTATAACGAGATTTCATTCCAGAGATATCAGTTGAAGAATTGGCCTTACTATATATTTAGTAACGGAAATTCGAACAACCTTTCTATCGCCACGGTGATCAAACGGAGTTCTATTGATAACCCCTTGTTCACGAAAAGAGGTAGTGAGTTTACCTTCTCGTTGGCATTGACTCCGCCTTATTCTTTGTTCTCCAGCCGTCATTTCGAGGCAGAGAAAGATCAGATTAAATACAGGTGGATCGAGTACCACAAATGGAAATTCAGTGGAAAGATTTTCACTCCTCTGACTCATAGCGAGAAACGTCCTTTGGTACTTTATGCTTCTGCCCAGTACGGTTATTTGGGACACTATGATAAAAACCGGAAGTCTCCGTTCGAGGGATTCGAGATGGGAGGTGACGGAATGTCCGGTTATAGTTTGTACGGACGTGAATATGTCGGTTTGCGCGGTTACGAGAACGGATCATTGACGAATGCGGGTTCCAGCTTTATGGCTCCGCAAGGGTCTGACGCCAGCTTGTATTCCAAGTTCACGCTTGAATTACGTTACCCGATCTCTTTGGCTCAGTCGGCAACGATCTATGCTTTAGGGTTCTTGGAAGCAGGTAACTCGTGGTACGAACTGAAGGATTTCGAACCGTTTAACTTGTATCGTTCCGCGGGAGTCGGTTTGCGCGTATTCCTGCCGATGTTCGGTTTGCTCGGTATCGACTGGGGATATGGATTTGATGATGTACCCGGACGCTCCGGTGTCGGTGGTTCACAATTCCACTTTGTGTTGGGACAAGAATTCTAATATTTTAGATTTACGATTTCAGATTTTAGATTAATTTTTCACTTGAATCATAAATTGTAAATCATAAATTGTAAATTATAGCATACATTATGTATGCAGGCTAGGAATGGGAAATTAATTTTATTATTTTTGTGAGACATTTTAAAGACAAACATTATGAAGAATACAATTAAATTATTTGCCTTGGTGGCATTTATATTTGTAGCATTTGCTACTTCTGCTCAAACGGCAAAACCGATCAAATTAGGTCATCTTGACGTGCAAAAAGTGATGGCGATAATGCCTGAAACTAAGAAAGCTGAAGCTGAATTACAAGCAAAACAGGCAGAGATTGAAAAAGAATTAAGATCAATGACCGAGAATTACCAGAAGGAGATTCAAGAATATCAGGCGAATGAAAAAACATATTCAGAATTGACTCGTGCTAATAAAGAGCAGTCAATCAGAAGTCTGGGAGAGAGAATCCAGAGTTTCCGGGAGTTAGCCGATCAACAAATGCAAGAAACTTACAATAAATTGATGGGTGAGATCATGGATAAAATACAGAAAGCTACACAAGAAGTAGGTAAAGAGAATGGTTTTACTTATATTTTTACCCAGAATGCTTTATTGTATGCCGCTGATAATAGCGAAGATGTATTGCCCTTGGTAAAGAAAAAATTGGGACTTCAATAATCGTATATATAAAGTAAATAAAGTCGCCCGAAAGGCGGCTTTTTTTTTGCATTAATTGCGAATAAAAAGTATATTAGCAGCTATTAATTTAAATAAATTTAGATATATGCATAGTCCGATAGGGGTGTTTGATTCTGGTTATGGGGGGTTGACAATATTGAAAGATATTGTGAAAGAGATGCCGGAGTATGATTATATCTACTTGGGCGACAACGCTCGTACCCCTTACGGTACACGTTCTTTTGACGTGGTGTACAAGTACACGCGGGAAGCGGTGTTGAAATTGTTCGATATGGGATGCCGATTGGTTATCCTTGCCTGTAACACGGCTTCGGCAAAGGCGTTAAGGACAATACAACAAGTCGATTTACCGCGGATAGATGCCGGACGGAGAGTGTTGGGTGTCATCCGACCTAGCGTGGAGGCGGTCGCTGATTTTACGCGTAACGGGCATATCGGTGTACTTGCTACCTCGGGTACGGTGGCTTCCGAGTCTTATTTGCTTGAAATAGCGAAAATCCATTCTGGAAAAGGATTTGAAGTGACGCAACAAGCCTGTCCGATGTGGGTGCCTCTCGTTGAAAATAACGAGATTGATTCCCCGGGGGCAGCTTTTTTTGTGCAGAAATATATAGATCTTTTAATGCAGGCAGATCCCATGATTGATACGGTTGTACTGGCATGTACACATTATCCTCTTTTGCGCGGGGTAATTGACCGTTTTATTCCTCGGGGAGTAAAAGTTATTCAGCAGGGAGAGATCGTGGCCCGGAGTTTGAAGGATTATTTATATCGTCATCCTGAAATGGAAGGAATGCTTTCACGAGGGGGACAAGTGGAGTTCCTTACCACTGAAAAAGGAGGGATGTTTGATAAAATGGCAGCTTTATTTATGCAGGCGGATGTGGTGTCGCGGCATATAGAAATATAAGATTTACGATTTATGATTTACGATTTATGATTTATGATTTATGATTCGAGGGACAGGAGTGGGCAGGAATCTAAAATCTGAAATCAATAAATCTAAAATTGGAGATGGTTATGAACGAGCAGGAAATGATTAACGCGGCTTTCGAGGATTTGTTACAATCTTTGCGAAAGGGAACGACAGAAGAGAGTATAAAATTAATTCGCACGGCTTTCGAGTTTGCCCGGGAAGCTCATCAAGGGGTAAAACGGAAGTCGGGGGAGCCTTATATATTGCACCCGATCGCGGTAGCGAAGATTGCGGCTAAAGAGATCGGTTTGGGAACCAAGTCGGTTATCGCCGCGTTATTGCATGATGTCGTGGAGGATACGGACTACACGGTAGAGGATATTGCCAATTTGTTCGGGGCGAAGATTGCTTCTTTGGTGGACGGGTTGACCAAGATCAGTGAAGTTATGGGAAGTGATACCACCAAGCAGGCTGAGAGTTTTCGGAAAATGATACTGACTCTGGCGGATGATGTACGTGTTATTCTGATCAAGATTGCCGACCGTTTGCACAATATGCGCACGTTGGATGCCATGCCGGAACACAAGCAGGTAAAGATTGCCAGTGAAACCTTATATATATACGCTCCTTTGGCTCACCGGATGGGATTGCACGCCATCAAGACGGAGTTGGAAGATTTGAGTTTAAAATACGAAAATCCGCTTGAATATCAGGAGCTGGAAAAGAAAATTCATGCTTACCGGGACGAGAATACCGGGTTATACCAACAGTTCATAGCCCCCATTCGGGAACGCCTGACGGAAAGCGGTTACCAGTATGATATCACCGCCCGGACAAAGAGCGTGTATTCGGTGTGGTCTAAGATGCAGCGCAGGCATATTTCTATCGAGGAAATTTATGATTTACTTGCCGTGCGTATCGTGTTTGATCCCAAGGACAATCAGCCGGAGAAATGGCAATGCTGGAATATTTATTCTTTGATTACGGATATGTATAGCCCGAAGCCGGAGAGAATCCGGGATTGGGTGAGTGTACCCAAGGCAAACGGTTACGAGGCATTGCATCTGACGGTCATGGGACCCGGAGGTAAATGGATAGAGGTGCAAATCCGTTCCCGTAGGATGGATGAAATCGCGGAAAAGGGGTTAGCAGCCCACTGGAAATATAAAGGTGATAATGCCGAGGCAAGCAACGAGGTGGATAAATGGTTGGCGGGGATTAAAGAGATGCTGGAACAGCCCGGAACGGATGCTTTGGAGTTCTTGGACGAGTTCAAGCTAAATCTTTTCGCTAAAGAAATTCGGGTTTTCACTCCTAAGGGAGATATGAGAACCTTACCGAAGGGAGCGACCGTGTTGGATTTTGCTTATGACATTCACACGGAGATCGGGAACTCCTGTATCGGTGGAAAGGTCAATCATAAATTGGTGCCGATGAGCCACGTGCTGCAAAGCGGGGATCAGGTGGAGGTGTTGACAAGTGATAAACAGAAGCCGCAGAGTGATTGGTTGGACTTTATCGTGACGGCAAAGGCGAGGAATAATATATTGATGATTTTCCGTCGGGAGAAAAAGGAACAGGTGAAGATCGGAACGATGATGTTCGAGAACTTGTTGGAAGATATGAAATTGCCTTTTGGTACGGAGAACCTGAACAAGGCTCTGTTGCATCTGAAATTGGATAATAAAGATGATCTTTATGTCAGTTTGGCGAAAGGGAATTTGAGTGTCGAAGACGTGCGGAAGGCATTGAAGAAAAAGTCGGAGAATAAATTCGTGAAGTACTGGAAATTGCAGTTCTTCAAAAGCGATAAAGAGAAAGCCCCGGTCGAGAAAGAAGAAGGGAAGATCATTAATGACGTGACGGAAGATGCTTCGGATTTTATCATTGCTCCTTGTTGTCACCCGATTCCCGGTGATGATGTAGTCGGGATGAAGATCGAGGGAGATAAGATCACCGTGCACAAGCGTAAATGCCCGGAAGCCATACGACTGATGTCCAGTTACGGGGATAAGATTGTCCCGGTGAAGTGGGTTAGCCACAAGATCATGTCTTTCCTTGCGGTAATTAAATTGAACGGGATTGACAGTATCGGAATCGTCAGCGATATCACGATGATTATCTCGAAAGAGAGTAACGTGAATATGCGTACCGTGCATTTTGAAACGAAAGACGGGATATTCGAGGGAATGATTCATCTTTACGTGCATAACACTGCCGATTTGAACAATTTAATGATGAAAATCTCTTCTCTGAAGGGCGTCGAGAACGTTTCAAGAGTGGAGAATTTGGAAGTCTAAATTAAATTTCGTCTAAATAGTGAGTTTTCTTCGGATAAAAGTTGTAACTTAGCCATGTTGTAAATTGAATTAGCTTTGGACTCAATGGAAAAAATAAAGGAGACGGTAAAAGAGATTTTTACCACTTACCTGCAACAGCAAGGACATCGGAAGACGCCCGAGAGGTATGCCATTTTGGATGAGATTTATTCACATGCCGGGCATTTTGATATCGAATCCCTGTACGTTTTTATGAAGAACAAGAACTACAGGGTAAGCCGTGCCACTTTGTATAACACGATCGATTTATTGTTGGAATGTAAATTGGTTATCAAGCACCAATTCGGGAATAATATTGCGCAGTTCGAACGGGCTTATAATAACAAGAAGCATGAGCATATCGTGTGCAAGATATGCGGAAAAGTGGAAGAGTTCTCGGATTCCCGCTTGGAGGAGATCGTGGAACACGTGGAGGAGAAATATGATTTTTCCGTGCATCATCACATGCTTTATATTTATGGGATTTGTCACGCTTGCAAGTTGGCGGGAAAGAAATAAATATTATTTTTGCATGTTTGTTTTTTAAGAAGTTAAAATTATATCAGATGAAAGTAGATGTATTGTTGGGATTGCAATGGGGAGATGAAGGAAAAGGGAAAGTGGTTGATGTACTGACCCCTAGGTATGATGTCGTGGCTCGTTTTCAAGGAGGACCTAATGCCGGTCATACACTTGAATTTGAAGGGCAGAAATATGTACTTCGTTCCATCCCGTCCGGGATATTTCAAGGGGATAAGGTGAATATTATCGGTAACGGAGTGGTAGTTGATCCAGCTTTGTTTAAAGCGGAGGCCGAGGCTTTGGCCGCTTCCGGACATGATCTCAAAAAGAAACTTCATATATCAAAGAAAGCACACTTGATTCTGCCGACGCACCGGTTGTTGGATGCAGCTTACGAGGCAGCCAAAGGGGATGCGAAAGTGGGGACTACCGGAAAAGGTATCGGACCGACATACACGGATAAAATCAGTCGTAACGGTGTGCGCGTGGGAGATATCCTGCATGATTTCGAGAATAAATACGCTCGGGCAAAAGCTCGTCACGAACAGATATTGAAAAGTTTGAATTTCTCTTATGACCTGACGGGGATGGAGAAAGAATGGATGGAAGGTATTGAATACTTGAAGCAATTCCAACTCGTGGATAGCGAGCATGAAATAAATCGATATTTGGATGACGAGAAATCAATCTTGGCGGAAGGTGCACAGGGAACGATGTTAGATATCGATTTCGGTTCTTATCCTTTTGTGACTTCTTCCAATACGGTATGTGCCGGTGCTTGTACCGGGTTGGGAATAGCACCCCATCGTATCGGTGAAGTGTACGGAATTTTTAAAGCATATTGTACCCGCGTGGGAAGCGGACCTTTCCCGACAGAGTTGAGTGACGAAACAGGCGAGAAATTGTGTGACTTGGGACACGAGTTCGGTTCCGTAACCGGACGCAGACGTCGTTGCGGTTGGGTAGATCTGGTAGCTTTAAAATATGCCATCATGATTAACGGGGTGACTCAACTGATCATGATGAAGAGTGATGTGTTGGACTCCTTTGACACGATACAGGCTTGCGTGGCTTACGAGGTAAACGGGGAGGAAGTTGATTATTTCCCCTATGATATCACGGAAGGTGTAAAGCCGATTTATACCGAATTGCCGGGATGGAAATGCGATATGACTAAAATGACTTCGGAAGATGAATTTCCGGAAGAATTTAATAATTATCTGGCTTTCCTTGAAGAAGAAACCGGAGTGCCTATCAAGATTGTATCCGTGGGACCCGACCGGGGACAAACGATCGAGAGATATACAGAATAGTCCGTAAGGTCTAAAGTCCATAAGGTCTGTAAGGTCAGAAAGATGACTTTATGGACCTTATGGACTTTATAGACTTTCGACTATGTAGTATATACCTATTCCCACCAGATACCCGAGAGTAGCAATCCATGTAATGTGCTTGAGGTACCATGTGAAATTGATTTTTTCCATACCCATAACAACTACTCCCGCGGCAGAACCGATAATCAGAATACTGCCGCCTATACCGGCACAATAGGCGAGGAGTTCCCAGAAAGTTCCGTCCGTGGTGAAATTCATCATATAAGCGGAGAGGTGTGTACCGTCGGCATGAGTAAGCGGGTACATCCCCATGGCTGCCGCCACGAGAGGAACGTTGTCAATGACGGAGGAGAGAAAGCCGATAATCGTGTTGATAAAATAGACATTGTGTATTCGATCATTCAAGAAAGTTGCCATTTGGTCTAAAATTCCCACGACTTGTAATGCGGCAACGGCCATTAATATTCCAAGAAAGAATAGTAGTGTGGAATAGTCGACTTTCGAGAGAATGGAAGGAATGCGATGCGTGTTTTCTTGCGTGACATTCTTTTTGCGGTTGTATAGCATCTCCGTGTATATCCATACACAACCTAATGCAAACATGATACCCATGAATGGTGGCAGGTTCGTGAGTTCCTTGAACACGGGAACGAAGATCAGACTGCCGATGCCTAGAGCGAGAATCGTGATTTGTTCTTTGTGTGAAATACCCGGGAGATTCGAACGAATACTAGCGGATTGATCTTGAATTTCACCTTTCAACCAGAATGTCGCGATGCCGACGGGAATAAGTAGAGAAACCAGACTGGGCAGAAACAGGTGGCGGATAACGTTCATGGACGTGATATTGTTGTGAATCCATAACATGATCGTGGTCACGTCCCCGATGGGAGTCCATGCACCCCCCGCGTTGGCGGCAATAATGATGATACTGCCGAAAATCCAACGTTCTTGCTGATTTGTAACAAGTTGGCGCAGGAGCATAATCATCACGATAGCTGTCGTTAAATTATCCAGAACGGAAGACATGATAAAGGTGATGAATGCGATGAGCCAGAGTAGTTTCCGTTTGTTTCTCGTTGTGATGTGTTTGGTAATCAGATTGAACCCTTCGTGCGTGTCTACCCATTCGACAATCGTCATGGCTCCCAGTAAGTAGAATAAAATTTCCGCGGTATTCCCGAGGTGTTCTATAATTTGAGTATTTACATCCAGTTTTGTTTGAAACAAAGCGAATACCCATAACGTGATTCCCAAGATAAGAGCTATGGCGGTTTTGCTGACGCCGATTTGTCGTTCCAGTGCGATCAGAGTGTATCCGAGGATAAATGTGATAATGATGGTTAGTATCATGTCTGTGAACTTTTTGGACTGAATTGTATCTTTCATACGCAATTTTGCGTAGATTGGTTTATCTTTGTGGTGAACATGAGGTTAAAATAAAATGTAACACGATATGATGACATGGGATTTTTTCTTGCGGTTGTTGGTAGCCGGGATACTGGGGGCGCTGATTGGTTTGGATCGTGAGTACAGGGCAAAAGAAGCCGGATTCCGAACTCACTTCCTCGTTGCTTTGGGAAGTGCCCTGTTTATGATTGTTTCGAAATATGGTTTCTGGGATATCTTGGGGGACACGGGTATAGGACTCGACCCCAGCCGTATCGCGGCACAGGTGGTAAGTGGTATCGGTTTCCTTGGAGCGGGAACAATTATCATACAGAAATTATTTGTACGGGGATTGACCACTGCTGCCGGGATATGGGCAACTTCCGCTATCGGTTTGGCGGTAGGTGCCGGGCAATACTGGTTGGGAATATGCGCTATGTTATTGACATTATTGGGATTGGAAGGTCTGGGGTATTTATTCCAGAAGTTCAGCCAACGGAATGTTTTGTTAGTGTTCACAACGTCAAGTCAAGAAGTCATAAAAGAGATAACCGACGAGATCAAGCGGAAAAAACACCAGATAGGTTCTTACTCCACGGAGTCAGGTAAATTAGGGGATATAACCACTTACCGGGTAACTATGGTCATTCGGACGCATAAGACGGGAGATGAAACTTTATTGTTTCAATTCATTCAGCATCTTCCGGATGTGATTCTGGACAGAATGGAATAAAAAAGCGACCTTTCGGTCGCTTTTTTATTAGTTTCCATGTTTGGAATGTAATTTCAATCGCATCAGTCGGAGATCTTCTTCTGAATAGTCGCCGTCAAATTCATCGTAAGCGTCACCGATATTATCGCTTTTCGCTTCCATGAAATAATCCATGATTTCTTGTTGTTGTTCATCATCCAGAATCTTATTGATATAGTAATCAATATTCAGTTTTGTTCCGGAGAAGACGATGGCTTCCATTTCCTTGATGAGTTCTTCAAAAGTTAATCCTTCAGCAGAAGCGATGTCTTCCAAATCAATTTGGCGATCAATATTTTGAATGATATATACCTTGAATTTCGATTTGTTGGCAACTGTTTTTACAACCAGATCTTGGGCTCTTTCGATCTCGTTGTCTTCAACATACTGTTTGATGACCTCAACGAATTCCTGCCCGTACTTCTGGGCTTTTCCGGTACCGACACCCTGAATGTTGGCTAACTCTTCCAACGTGATCGGGTAATTGGTACACATGTCTTCCAAAGAAGGATCCTGAAAAATGACGTATGGCGGCAGGTTATTTTTCTTGGCAATCTTTTTCCGTAAGTCTTTCAGTATGGCAAACAGAGTGTTGTCAAGTGCTGATACACCTCCCTTTTCCTGAAGTTTCTCTTCAGATTCTTCAAAATTATGATCTTCCATCAGCATAAAGTCTTTAGGTTCCTTTAAAAACTCGTGGCCTTCTTTTGATAATTTGATGACCCCGTATTGTTCAATATCTTTCTCTATATAATTACTAATAAGCGCTCGTCTGAAAACCATGTTCCAGAATTGTGAACTTTTGTCGGAGCCGATACCAAAAGATTCCAGCTCGTCATGATGATACGATTTTATCATTGAATCGGTTTCCCCGATCAAGACTTTAACCAAATGATCGACCTTGAATTTTTCTTTTACTTCAAGTACGGCGTTGAGTGCGTCAATCAAGAATTCCTTGCCCTCGAACTCTTTCTTCGGGTACAGACAATTGTCGCAGGCGCCACAATTCTCCTCGTCATAATTCTCCCCGAAATAGTGTAATAACACTTTTCTCCGGCACAAGGATGTTTCGGCGTAAGAAACCGTTTCCATCAAGAGTTGCTTCCCGATTTCCTGCTCGGCGATAGGTTTGCCCTGCATGAATTTTTCCAACTTCTGAATATCTTTATAGCTATAGAATGTCAAGCAGTACCCTTCTCCGCCATCCCGTCCCGCACGTCCTGTTTCTTGATAGTATCCTTCCAGACTTTTAGGAATATCATAGTGGATCACGAAACGTACGTCCGGTTTGTCGATGCCCATACCGAAAGCGATCGTGGCTACAATCACGTTTACTTCCTCCATCAGGAATTTATCTTGATTGCTGCTACGGGCAGCGGCATCCATTCCCGCGTGATAACTGGCAGCTTTGATGCCGTTCACGCAAAGCAATTCCGTGAGTTCTTCCACCTTTTTGCGGCTCAGGCAATAGATGATACCGGATTTCCCTTCGTTGTTTTTTATAAACTTGATGATATCTTTGGCCGGATCAGTTTTAGGGCGAACCTCGTAATAAAGATTCGAACGGTTGAAAGAGGATTTGAAAACCTGAGCGTCGAGCATATCCAGATTTTTCTGAATGTCGTGTTGTACCTTCGGGGTAGCCGTTGCCGTCAAGGCAATGATGGGGGCTTTCCCGATTTGTTCGACAATCGGTCTGATTTTACGGTATTCCGTACGGAAATCATGTCCCCATTCCGAAATACAGTGAGCCTCATCAACGGCAAAGAAAGAGATTCGAACTTTACGGAGAAATTCGACATTACTTTCCTTGGTCAAGGATTCCGGAGCCACGTATAGTAATTTGGTCTTCCCGCTTAGGACATCCTCTTTTACACTCAAGATGTCACTTTTACTGAGTGAAGAATTCATGAAGTGGGCAACCCCCTCTGACGCGCTGAAGGAACGCATGGCATCTACCTGATTTTTCATAAGAGCAATCAAGGGAGATATCACGATAGCTGTTCCGTCGAGTATTAGTGCAGGTAGTTGATAACATAAAGATTTACCCCCTCCTGTCGGCATCAAAACAAACGTGTTATTCCCGGCAAGGACATTCTTTATTATCTCCTCCTGATTCCCTTTGAAACTATCAAAGCCGAAATACTCTTTTAATTTAGCATGTAAATCTATCTGCAATCCCATTGTTTTATTTAAATTTTCACACACCCTGTTTTTAGACGGGTGCGCAAATTTATAACTTAATTTGTTTTTCCAAACAAAATATTCAATAATAAATCTATCACCACTCGTTTTTAAGCTATCACAAAAAATGATACTTTTGTCCCTAGTAAAGTTATAGCAAAAAATGATAAGTACAATAGTTTTTTGTTTTTTTTGCTTGGTTCATGGTGTTAAATAGAATAATTTTAATCGAAAGAGATGGTAGATATAAAAGCATTTGCGCGAAAAGTAATTCAGGATGAGACAGAAGCCATCCAAAATCTGGCAAACTACATAGATGATGATTTTGAGGCTGTCGTTAAGTTAATTTATGAAAGTAAAGGGCGTGTCATCGTTACCGGGATAGGAAAGAGCGCGATTATCGCGACAAAAATCGTGGCAACGATGAATTCCACGGGTACTCCGGCGGTATTTATGCATGCCGCGGATGCTATTCATGGAGATTTGGGAATGATTCGGGAGGAAGATGTGGTGATTTGCGTGTCCAAAAGTGGAAATACACCGGAGATAAAAGTATTGATTCCTCTGATCCGTAACAACGGAAACAAGAATATTGTCGCGATGGTGTCCAATACAGACTCGTTTCTGGCGAAAAATGCGCTCTATATATTGAAGGCTAAAGTAGAAAAAGAGGCTTGTCCTTTAAATTTAGCTCCCACAAATTCAACTACGGCACAGTTAGTGCTGGGAGATGCATTAGCGATGTGTTTGATAGAATGTAGAAGTTTCTCTAGTAGGGATTTTGCCAGATATCATCCGGGAGGGACTCTTGGGAAACGGCTTTATACGCGGGTTGCAGACGTTTATGATGGTAACAATCGACCGAATATCAAGATCGAAGCCGGAATACGTCCGGTAATTCTAGCCATGTCGAAAGGGCGTCTGGGAGCCGTGGCGATCGTGGACGACGAAGAACATTTGCTCGGAATTATCACGGATGGGGACTTGCGACGGATGATGGAGAAGTACGAGGATGTCGACGGTTTGACGGCGGGAGATATCATGTCCGGTGCACCCAAAACGATTTCCGAGGAAGAGTTGGCTTATAATGCTTACCGGATGATGGAAAAAAATAGTATCACGCAGTTGGTGGTGGTAGATCGGGAGAATCACTATAAAGGAATGGTACACATACATGACATATTGCGCGAAGGAGTGGTATAATATTTGATTTTAAATTTTGAATTTTAGATTGAACGGAAGTCAGTTTGAATTTAAAATTTAGAATTTGAAATTTAAAATGAATAATTTCATGGGACGTGTAAAGTTGTGTTTATTATTTTTCTTGATGATATGGGTTTCTGTGTTGAACGCCCAGACAACAAAGGTGAGGGGAACCGTGACAGACGCGGAAACGGGCGAGCCGTTACCTATGGTGACATTATTATTCGTGGGTACGACAATTGGCGTGACAACGGATTTTGACGGGAATTACTATCTCGAAACGCGGGAGAACGTGAGCGAACTTATGGCAGCGTATGTGTCATACGAGAAACAGACGAAGCCGGTCAATAAAGGTGCTTTTAACACGATTGACTTTAAACTGGTTCCGATTGTCACCGGTTTGGACGAAGTGAAGGTGACACCGGGAGAGAATCCCGCCCACGCGATATTACGCAACATTTCAAAGAACAAGAAAAGAAATAATCCGGCAGAAAAAGAGGCTTACAGCTACTCCACGTACACGAAAATGGAATTGGATGTGGCCAACTTGAAACCCCAGTTCAAGAATAAAAAGTTACAGAAGAATTTCGGGTTTATTTTCCAGTACATGGATACGTCCGCGATCACGGGAAAAGCTTATCTGCCTGTGATGATCTCGGAGGCTTCGGCGGATTATTATTATCGGCGGTCACCCCGTTTGTCCCGGGAGATCGTGAAAGCGAGCCGGATTTCCGGTATTCAGGAGGATTACAGTCTTGCGCAGTTCACGGGACATTTACACGTGAACGTGAATTTGTACGATAACTATATCAATATTTTTGAAGTGAATTTTGTCAGTCCCTTGTGTGATCACGGTTTGCTGTATTACAAGTATTTTCTGGTAGATAGCTTGCAAAAGGAAGGCAGAAAAATATACAAGATTCGTTTTCATCCCAAGGGAAAATCTACGCCCGTGTTTGACGGGGAGGTGAATATCGACTCCACGACTTGGGCGTTAGAGTCTGCCCAGATGCGCATGATAAAAGGTTTGAACGTGAACTGGATTAAGGATCTGGCGATAGAAACGACGAATGAATTGATCAATGATTCGACTTGGTTCTTGAAACAGGATAAGATATTGGCGGACTTCACCGTGCAAATGCGGGATTCTTCCAAGTTGATTTCGTTCATGGGACATCGGCAGATAGACTATTCCAACGTGACCGTGAATGAAGCGATTCCGTCCGAGATTTTGAAACTGGACAGCGAAGTCACTATAAATAAGAATGTTCTCCAGAATGACGAGAATTATTGGCAGAATGCACGACCTTACCAATTGTCGGAAAAAGAACGGAATATATATAATATGGTGGATTCGATTAAAAATGTTCCTCTCTACCAGAATATATATGACATGATCCAGACGGTATTCCTTGGGTATTATAACACGAAATACGTGGGTTTCGGACCCTACTATAAGCTATATAGTTTTAATAAACTGGAAGGAAACCGTTTCCAGCTGGGGGCAAAGACAACCAGTGATTTCAGTAAGCGTATCCGACTCTCGGGCTACGGGGCGTACAGCACGAAAGACCAGAAATTCAAGGGAGGCGGTACCGTGGAATACATGTTTAATAACCAACCGACCTCGAAACTTACCGTGAGTGGCAAACATGACGTGTTTCAACTTGGTGCGAGCGAGAACGCGTTCACGACAGGTAATATATTGAGTTCGATTTTCTCCCGCGGGAATAACGAGAAGTTGACGATGATTAATGAATTTGATTTCCGTTACGAGAAAGAATGGTGGCAAGGATTTTCCAATAGTTTCGCTCTGGAATATCGTCAGATGTACCCGACGAAATATGTCGATTTTATTCGTCCGGACGGGAAGGAACTTAACCAGATACATACCACGCAATTCCGTTTGGGAACCCGTTTGTCGAAGAACGAGATCGTGGTGCGGCAGGATTTTGACAAAGTGTCCATGGGGTCGGATTTCCCGATCGTGGGTATTGACCTCGTGGCAGGCTTGAAGGGTGTACTGAACAGTGATTACGAGTATTACCGGGCGGAAATATCCGTGCAACATGACATGCATATTGCTCCTATCGGGTATAGTGACTTTATGATTACGGGTGGAAAGATTTTCGGGAAAGTGCCTTATCCTTTGTTGAAATTGCACGAGGGAAACGCTACCTATTTCTATGACCCGTATGCGTTCTCGTGTATGAATTTTTACGAGTTCGCGTCCGACCTGTGGGCGGCGGTATTCTGGGAACATCATTTCAGGGGATTCTTCTTGAGCAAGATCCCGTTGATGAAACGGTTGAAATGGCGTGAGGTCGTCACGGTGAAAGCGTTGTGGGGGCGGTTGTCCGATAAAAACAACGGTAGTTTATCCGATACCCGGGCTATACTATTGTTCCCGGAAGGTATGTCGTCCGTGTCCAAGCCTTATATCGAGGCGGGTGTCGGGGTGGAAAATATCTTGCGTCTGATCCGGGTGGATGCCATCTGGCGATTGACACACCGGGGCGACCGTTCGGGACAGAAAGTGGATAATTTCGCCATAAATTTCTCGATACATCTAAATTTCTAGTAATTTTCAATTTTCATTTTTCAATTTTCAATTGTAAAAGACTATCTTAGCGCGGTAAAACTGAACGATATGAAATTAAGAGCCGAGGACCTTGTAAAAAGATACAAAAGCCGAACCGTTGTAAAAGGGGTTTCCGTGGACGTGCAGCAAGGAGAGATCGTTGGTCTGTTAGGACCTAACGGGGCAGGGAAGACCACCTCGTTTTACATGATCGTGGGATTGATCAAGCCGAATGGCGGGCGTATTTTTTTGGATGACCGGGAAATCACGAAAGAGCCGGTGTACCGTCGGGCACAATTGGGAGTGGGGTATCTGGCGCAGGAGGCTTCCGTCTTCCGTCAATTAAGCGTGGAAGATAACATCAAAGCGGTGCTCGAAATGAGTACTTTCCCGAAAGATTACCAGCGCGAACGTCTGGAAGAGATGCTCGACGAGTTCGGTCTGCAACATATCCGGAAGAGTAAAGGGATACAATTGTCGGGAGGTGAACGTCGGCGCACGGAGATTGCCCGGGCATTGTCGATTGCCCCGAAATTTATCTTGTTGGACGAACCTTTTGCCGGGGTAGACCCTATCGCGGTGGAGGATATCCAGAGTATCGTGCAGAAATTAAAAGAGAAAAATATCGGGATTCTGATCACTGACCATAACGTGCAGGAAACATTATGTATTACCGATCGGGCTTACCTTTTGTATGACGGTCGTATCCTGCAATCCGGAACGGCAGAGGATTTGGCGAATGACCCGGAAGTTAGACGGGTTTATCTCGGTAAAAACTTCGAGTTGAGAAGAAAGAAATAAAAAAAGGGGCAAATCATTTTGCTTTTCATGAAAAAGCAATATATTTGCACCGTCAAAATAGCAAGCGGGCGTGGCGAAACTGGTAGACGCACTAGACTTAGGATCTAGTGCCGCAAGGCGTGGGGGTTCGAGTCCCTTCGCCCGCACTTGAAGAGAGGACCGCCTTAAACAAGGTGGCCTTTTTTGTTTTGTTTGTTTTATCATAAATAGTTTTATACATAGAGAAGTATGAATGTAACGAAAAACCAAATCGATGATCTTAATGCAACAATTAAGATTCAATTGGATAAGGATGATTACGCAACTCGCGTGAGCGACGCGTTGAAAGAATACCAGAAAAAAGCGGTGATCGACGGTTTTCGCAAGGGAAAAACTCCTTTCGGGATTATCAAAAAAATGTATGGTAAAGCCGTTTTGATTGAGGAAATCAACAAGTTGATAGGAGAGAGTCTGTCTAATTTTATCCAAGAGAACGATTTGCACATCTTGGGAGAGCCGCTTCCGAGCGAAACGGATCAGAAAGAATTGAATCTGGATGCTGAAAGTTTCGAGTTCGTATACGATATAGCTATGGCTCCCGTGATGAACGTGAAGTTGAGCAAACGGGAGAAAGTTCCTTATTACATCATCAAGGTGGACGAGGAAATGATAGACAAACAAGTTGAAAGTATCTGCAAGAACAACGGCGAATTGAGTCCCGTGGACGTGATCGAGGGATCGGAATACGTGAAGGGTGAATTGATCGAGTTGGGCGAAGACGGAAAACCGAAAGAAGGCGGAATCCGCGTGGAAGATGCTTCATTGTCTTTGGCTCACATGAAAGATGAAGAGCAAGTAAAACTTTTCGAGGGTAAGAAAGCAGGAAATGAAGTGGTATTCAATCCTTCCAAGGCTTATCCCAACAAAACGGATTACGCTGCTTTGTTACAAGTGAATAAAGAAGAGGCCGAACATATTACTTCTGATTTCTGCTTTATCATTAGCGAGGTTAAACGTTATATAGATGCGGAAGTAAATCAGGCTTTATTCGATAAAGTATACGGCGAAGGCAACGTGAAGAGCGTTGAGGAATTCCGTGCACGCGTGAAAGAAGATTTGGCTAAACAATTCAAAGCTCATAGCGAATATCGTTTGACGGTGGACGCTCGCGACAAGATGTTGAAGAAGAACGAAGACGTTGTTCTTCCTGAAGCATTCTTGAAACGTTGGATGTTAGCGACCAATGAAAATATGACTCCCGAAGCGGTCGAGCAGGATTTCAACGCTTACCGTGACGAGTTCAAATGGCAGTTGATCAAAGGCGACATGATCAAGGATAACAACCTTCGGGTAGAAGACGAGGATATGAAGGCTGTCGGTCGTGAAGTTGCTGCCGCTCAATTGCAACAATACGGGTTGTACGGTTTGTCAGACGAGCAATTGGACGGTTTTGCCGCTCGTTTGTTGGAGAACGAAAAACAACGTTCCAGCTTGTATGACCGTGCCTTGGAAAACAAGATTTTCGACACGATTAAAGAGAGCGTGAAATTGGAAGAACAAGAAATCTCTATGGATGATTTCGGTAAATTGTTCGAGAAGAAATAGATTTAATCTTTTCCGATATAAAACCCCGTCTGAGAAGGCGGGGTTTGTTTTTACCGGGCGATAAATGGAAAATATCGGTCACGTGAAAATCCACAAATCAAGCCAGAACATCCCACCACACGAAGTCCTTTTTCTACCGAAATCGACTCCTTCTCTCGATATTCAATCGTTGTTGAACCGTTGTTAGCACGTTTCGAAATGTCTGAACCCCGAATAAACAACAAACGAATGACAATATCAGCACCCGGGTGCTTCGTGTTCGTGTCGCTACTTGTACGAATTGCGTGAAGGAATATTCCTCTTGAGCGGAAGTTTGGGGAACAGTTTCCTGAAACGAACCAGATAAGTGGTTACGTTACTTCCGGCAATGATTAATGTTACAGCCAAAATGATCATTAATATACCGCAACTTAATCTCAGTGTCAGAGATTCCCCGAAAACGGTGACGCCGAAGAAGACTGCCGTCAGGGGTTCCAGAGCCCCAAGGATGGCGGTCGGGGTGGAACCGATGTATTGGATTGCCTGCGTGGTACAGAGGAACGATATAGCGGTGGGAAAAATGGCTAACGCGACCAAATTACCCCACAGGTACCATGTGTCGACAACATGAAGGCTTTGCCCGAAATCTACGCGGACGAAGAATAGCGAAAGCCCGAAAAGCAATACATAGAAAGTCAGTTTAAGGGTTGCTATGTCCTTTAGTTTCGGTCGGTTCACGCTTACGATATAAATAGCATAGGAGAGAGCCGATACCATAACCAACATGATGCCCGTCAGGTTGAGGGGGGTACCGTCGCCCCCTTTGTAAAGCAAGCCGATACCGCCCAATGCCAGCATGATACATAGGATTGTCTGTATGGTTAATTTCTCTTTGAAGAGAATAGCCATGATCAGCGCGACCATGATCGGGTAGACAAACAATAATGTCGATGCGATACCCGCTTCCATGTAGTTATAACTTTGAAACAGGGTAAGTGAGGATAGCGCCACCAGCAGTCCCATGATAATCAACGGTAATATCTCTTGCTTTTTCAGTTTGAAACTTCGTCCTCTCGCTTTGAGCATGATACCTAGCACGGGAATCGCGAACAGGTATCTGAAAAAGAGTACCGAATCCGGGTTCATGCCCGCCTCGTACAAAGGTAGTGCGAACAAGGGATTCATACCATAAGTCGCCGCGGCAACTGCGCCTAAAACATATCCTTTAGCCTTTACATTCATAACATCGGAATTAGGCGACAAAATTACTATTTTCTATTCGTGTTGATATCCTTTTTTGAAATAAAAAAGGCATGCATCGAATGCACGCCTTCTAAATAAGCATTATTGAATGTGAGAGTTATTTCATGTTTAATTGAGCGCGGGTGATGTACTTCTCGATCTCTCTGGCTTCCATGGATGCCGGGTATTCTTTCTCCAGTTTCTCGTACATCGCTAATGCGTTCTTGTAGTCTTTTGCTTTTTCGTATGCCAGTCCGGCTTTCATCAAGATAGAAGGGGTGGTCAACAGATTCGTGTTGTCACTACTTGCTTTCTGGTAGTATCCGGCAGCTTTCTTGTATTCGCCCAATTGCATGTAGGCATCCCCGATATTGGCCTTTGCCAAAGTGGAGAATATCATATCATCGGTCGAAAATTTCTCGAGGTATTTAATGGCATTCTGGTTGTCACCCAAGTATAGATAGCATAAACCAGCATAATATTTAGCGAGGTTCCCGCTGGGAGTGGAACCGTAGTCCTCGATAATCTGCAAGAAACCGGGATTGTTGATGTTTCCGTTAAGGGCCAAATTGAAAGAATCTTTTTCAAATAAAGTTTCTGCCACGAACATTTGCTGAAGAGCCTCTTTTTCGAGGGGTTCCTTGTAGAATTTGTGGTAGCCGAAAATAGCGGCAATAACGATAATAACAACAAGAAGACCTCTGACCAATAATTTTGAGTTTCTCTCGATAAATTGTTCTGTTGAGATCGTGGCTTCCTCAATCTGCTCGAAGCCGTCCGCACGTTTCTGGTTATTTTTTGACATTGTTATATGTTTTTATTATTTACTTTTTTATTCCTACGACGCATCCATCGTCAACGTGCAAAATTAGTTTTTTTTTTGATAACAGAAGGGGGACAGCGAAATTTTATGCAAAAAATTATACATTCGTCGGAATCTAAGCTTCTTTTACTTACTTTTGGTGATCGGTCGCGGGTAGACGTTTTATCTTGCGATTTATAACCAGTAACCATTTATTGGCATGATTTTAAAGGATTTGAATATTGTCAACTACAAGAATATCGCCGAGGCAAGTATCGCTTGTTGCCCGAGATTTAATTGTTTTATCGGGAATAACGGGGTGGGGAAAACGAATATTCTGGACGCCGTGTATCATCTCTCCATGTGCAAGAGTTATTTCAATTTGCCCGACGCGCAAAGTATCCGGCATGGGGAGGCTTTTTTCGTGTTGGAAGGGATGTACGAGCGGGACGGGGAAGACATTGACGTGTATTGCGGGGTGAAGAAAGGGGTGAAGAAAGTATTCAAGAAAAATAAAAAGTCGTACGAACGGCTTTCGGATCATATCGGTTTATTGCCTCTGGTCATGATTTCCCCGGCAGACGTGATTCTGATAGACGGGGCCAGTGAAGAACGGCGTCGTTTTATCGACGGGGTGATCAGCCAGTGTGACAAAGAGTATCTACAAGTACTGATCCGGTATAATCGGGTGCTGGCGCAACGGAACAGTTTCTTGAAAGAATATGCCGGAATGCCGATAGATGCTGATATGTTATCCGTGTGGGATGAACAGTTGGCTGACAACGGTCGGGTGATTCTGGAACGGCGCCTTGCGTTTATCACGGAATTGGCGGAGGTTTTTCAAGTGTATTATGATCGGGTGGCGTTGGGAAGAGAAAAGGTAACCTTGGAGTACTCCACCACGATAAAAGAAAATGATTACCTGCAATCGTTGCGCGGTAGTTTCGAGCGGGATAGAGTGTTGACTTACACGACGGTGGGGATTCACCGGGACGATATCACGCTGAGTATAGAAGGGTATCCCGTGAAGCGGTTGGGTTCGCAGGGGCAGAAAAAGAGTTTTCTCACGGCTTTGAAATTTGCCCAGTTCGCTTATCTGGCTCAACAGAAAGGGGTAAAGCCTTTGCTGTTGCTCGATGATATTTTTGACAAATTGGATGCTGACCGGGTGAGCCAGATTATTCGCATCGTGTCGGAAGAGAATTTCGGGCAAGTTTTTATCACCGACACGAACCGGGGGCATATTGATGAAATATTGCGATTGCACGCTATTGATTATAAAATCTTTAAAGTCGATCAAGGGGTTATCAGTGATTTTAAATTTTAGATTTATGATTTCAAATTGATTAGAAAGTAGTATTTTTGTAGAATAACCAATAAAATAAAGAACGTGAAGCAGGGAAAGACTTTGACAATGGATGAGTTGGTAGAAATGTACTTGGAAGAGATGGGATTATCCCGTCAGTTCAAGGAGAGAGAGGTTTGTCAGGTTTGGCCGGAGGTTGTGGGGGGAATGATTGCTTCCCGGACGAAAAGTATACGGATTACAGACGGGAAGATTTTCGTGAGTTTCACTTCTTCCGTGGTGAAAAATGAAATACTGATGGTGAAGGAAGGGCTGATAAAAGCCTTGAACGACAGAATCGGTAGTGATATAGTGAAAGATATTATAGTGTTCTGAAAGGGACATTTAATGCAAAAGATAAATGAGATTAATTGACGCGAATGATTTATTGACAGCCCCGTGGGGTTTAGAGCGTTTCAGGGGAAGTTTGGTTTCCAAGTTGGTCATGTACCTGTTGCGGCTGAACAAGTTGGATAAGCTGAGCACGAAGGTGAACAGTGATGATCCCGAGCTGGTGATCGATAGTTTGATGGAGGCTCTGGGGGTAACCGTCGAGATAAACGAGGAAGATCTTGAAAAAATACCGAAGGAAGGGGCGTTTATCACGGTGTCCAATCATCCGTTCGGGGGATTGGACGGTATTATTTTGATTAAGTTATTGTGCAAGATTCGTCCGGACTATAAAGTGATGGCGAATTTCCTGCTGAAGAAGATTACCCCGATACAGGATTACGTGCTGGGGCTGGAACCGGCTTCCCGTCGGAAAAACCCGAATACCCGGGTGATCAAGGAGGCCGTGCGTCACGTCATAGATGGTAAACCGTTGGGTATATTCCCGGCGGGAGAGGCTTCTACTTATCAAGTGGATTCGAATCATGTCGAGGATAAGGAGTGGGATACTTCCGTGTTGAAATTGGTCAAGATGGCGAGAGTCCCGGTCATTCCCATTTATTTCAAGGGTTCGAACAGTTTGTTGTTTTACCTGTTGGGACTGATTCACCCGATGTTGAGGAATATGAAGTTGCCTTCAGAATTATTGAATAAGAAGAATCGGGTGGTGAAATTGCGAATCGGGAACCCTATCGGTTTGGATTCGCAGGATTCATTCCATGATTTATCCCAGTACGGGAAATTTTTACGTGCCAAGACCTATTTACTTGGCTCGGCACTAGAGGTAAAGAAGTTTTTCATTAAATCACAAAAAGCTATGCCTAAAGCGGAACCTATTGCGGCGGAAACGGATAGTGCGGTGTTGAAGAAGGAGATCGCGGGCATCGCCGACGATTACTTGTTATTTAACATGAAGAACTACGATATTTATTGCTCCCCGTCCGTGAAGATCCCGAACGTGTTGAACGAGATCGGGCGTTTGCGGGAACTCACGTTCCGTGCTGTCGGCGAGGGGACAAATCGTAGTATTGATTTGGACGAGTTTGACTTGTATTATTATCATCTTTTTATCTGGGACAAGGAAGAGGAGAAGATAGTGGGTGCTTACCGCGTGGGAAAAGGGAAAGAAATTATCGACCGCTACGGGATAAAAGGATTTTATATTCATACCTTGTTCAAGATGCGGAAGGAGATGCTGCCGGTATTGTACGAGTCCATTGAATTAGGACGTTCTTTTATCACGGAGGAATATCAACGGAAGCCTCTTCCCTTGTTTATGCTGTGGAAGGGTATTCTTTATTTCTTGTTGAAGAATCCGGAGTACCGTTATTTAATAGGTCCCGTCACGATTAGCGGGAAATACACGGAAGCCTCGAAGGAGTTGATAATGAAATTTATTCAAGCGAACCATTATAGCCACGAGTTAGCGAAATACGTGGTACCGCGTTCAAAATATCAAGTACATTCGGAGGAACCCGGGGTACAGGTCATGTTGGATGCGGCACGGCAGGATATTGGCGTGTTGGATAAGATGATCGGTGATATAGAGCCGTCGAGTGATAAATTACCGGTATTATTGAAAAAATATATTTCTCTGAATGCTAGAATTATCGGTTTTAATATTGATCCGAAATTTAATATGTGTTTGGACGGTTTACTTATTTTAGATATTTTTGACGTGCCGATGAAGACGATCGAGTCGCTGTCGAAGGAGATTAACGACGATACGATATTGAGCAGGTTCTCATCGGATAACGTGGAATTATAAAATTTATGGATTTTGTGATTGCCGATTTGATGATTCAGTGATTGAAAATCACTAAATCTAAAATCTAAAATCATTAAATCTAAAATTAAAATGGGATGTACGATATATTGTATCTATTCAAGGGAATGCTGGTGGGACTGATGGTATCTATTCCTTTAGGACCCATGGGGGTGTTGATTATCCAAAAGACGCTGCATAAAGGAGCGTTATCGGGTTTTATCGCCGGGATGGGTGCGGCTTCGGCCGACCTTTTCTACGCTGCCGTGGCGGCATTCGGGTTGGGATTCGTGATTAATATCGTACAGGCTCATGAGTTGTTACTACAAATTATAGGAGGGATATTCCTGATCGTGATAGGATTGAAGATTTATTTCGACAACCCGATACGGCAGATTCGCCAGCGTCGTCAGGGACGGGTGAGCAAAACCGGACTTTTGGGTGATTATCTCTCGCTTTTCTTTCTGACGGTTTCCAATCCCATTACGGTGGTGGTGTTCATGGCGGTTTTTGCCGGGATGTCGGTGTTCGGGGAATCGTCTTCTTTGCTGGGAGAAGTGTTGGTGGTTGCCGGCGTGTTGTTGGGCGGTGGTGTGTGGTGGTACACGCTTTCCACGCTGGTGAATATTTTCCGGAAGAAATTCCGTTTGCGCGTACTTATCACTATTAACCGGGTATCCGGGATGATAATTACTATATTGGGGGCTTTGGTTATTCTTTCTGCTTTTGCCCCGTTCAAGAATTTAGTGATTCAGTGATTGCTGATTTATCCTTGCTTGACTGTTAGTTAATGGGTGGGTAACCTTTGCTTAACCTCATGGACGTATCATAGACGTATCATGAACGTAGCATCAACGTAAATTTGCGTTGATGCTACGTTCATGATTGGATAGTGTTTGGTGTTTATGGTTAGGGAAGGGTTAAGCGAGGGGTGGGGACGTGGAGTGTTTCGATTGAAAATGTTGCGAGTCGCCCCATGCGCCATAGGCTACTTCGCAGCCGCTTTTAAGGATGCTTTCTTCCAGTTTGCGCATGGATTCTGCCGCTCCTTCATGGATGCCCGGTTTGTTCTCGTAGAGTTTATAAAGGGTTCGGTTTGTCGTGGGAGTAATATTGGGCATGACAACGTTAGCTCCTATTTCCAGCGCTTTTTCCCGACCGTCCGCTTGTATGGCTTGCAAGGCGGTGGTTGCCGCGATATTGATGTCCGGCATGAGTAGGCGGAGGGCAGCTACCATGTGGATAGACAGGCGTAGGCGTTCTTCCAGGGGAAGTAACAAGTGGCGGTGTTGATATAACGGGGTGGCGTGGTGTTCCAGATAGGGACCCATGCCCACCATGTCGATATCCATGGATTGTAGAAACAATAAATCATTTGCCAGATCGGTGATGGTCTGAAAGGGAAGACCAATCATGACTCCGGTTCCCGTTTGATAACCTGTTCGCTGTAACCTTTCCAAGCATTTTAAACGGGTGGCGTGGGAATGTAGTGCGTTGTTCGGGTGGATTTTCGCGTAAAGTTCCGGGTTGGAAGTTTCGATACGTAGCAGGTAACGGTGTGCGCCCGCGTCAAACCAACGCTTGTACGTGTCTTCCGTTTGTTCCCCGAGGGAGAGCGTGATTCCCAGTTCGTTATTACTGTTTTTTTTGATTTCTTTTAATAAACGGGTGATGCGCTCCGTGAATTCCCGGTCGGAACGCTCCCCACCTTGAAGCACGATAGAACCGAACCGGTGCGTGTACGCGAAATCTGCCGCCTCGAGGATTTCCTCGTCCGATAAAGCATAACGTGCCGTTTCCGTGTTTGATTTCCGGATACCGCAATAGAAACAGTCCTTGGTGCAGATGTTGGATATCTCGATTAACCCCCTCAAGTACACCTTGTTCCCGATGGTTTGATTTTTTATTTCTTTTGCTTCTGCGTAGAGCCGTTCTTCATCTTCTCCCCGGCAAATCAACATCTTTTCCAGTTTTTCTATCATGTGTGAGTTTATAAAGTTTATAAGGTTCGTAAAGTTTATAAGGTATTTTACAAACTTTATGACTGGAAAGGCTTAGCCTTTTCTAAGAACAAATTTAGTAAAATCAACTCTTTTTCCTACTTTTGTAAAAAGGAAAATTAAGGCGATAAGGAACTTTATAGACTTTATGCACCTTATAAATTTTATAAACTGCTTTGACTATGGTGAAAAGAATTGCGTTAATCATATTGGGTGTTGTTCTCTTGGGGGGAATCTTGGTTGCGTTATGGTGGGTGAACGAGCGGGAGCGGGATGCTGATGTCCCGAAAGAGTCGTTTATCCCTTATAATTCTGCCGTGGTGGTTAATGTAAATTCCAACGCGAAGCTGTCACCTAAAATCGAGAAAGCTTTCGAGAAAGAGATAGCGGCATACAAGTCCGGTTTGGCGCACCGGGTGGTGGATACTTTGTTGAAGCAACGTTTGGTTGATTCTGCTTCACACGTGCTGGCGTTTCGGGTAGAGGGGAAACAGGCTGTTCGTGGTCTGTACGTGTTGAGCAGGAGCGGGATGTTTGCTCGCGGAGAGGTAAATAATTTGTTGTCGAAGATGTTTTCGACGGGGGAAATACAGGAACGGAAATACGATAACCGGTATTTGTACTCCGTGAGGCGGGGAAAAGAGAGCGTGTGCTATGCCGTGATTGGCGGTATGGTGCTCGTGTCGGATTCCGAGTTGTACGTGGAGGACGCTGTCAAACAATTGAATGACAAGAGCGAGGGTAAGAAAGATGATGCGCCCCGTTACGCGAACGTGAACCGTTATTTTTCAGCGGGGGCGGGATTGAACGTGTTTTTGAATACGACCTGTTTCACGGATGTATTGCCGCTGTTGTTGCAGAAAGATTTTATATCCAAGCAGACCGATATATCCAAATGGTTTCAATGGGGAGCTTTGGACGGGGATGTCAGTGCTGATGGAATCAGTTTTAACGGGTTCATGCATTGCGACGGTTTGCGAGCCTCTTATCCGGCCGTGTTGAAAGGTCAGACACCTAAAACATTGCGTTTGGACGGGGTGTTGCCTGTCGATGCGAAAAGCGTGAGTTTCTTGACGTTGAGTGACGTGAAACTGTATTTGGATGCTTTGGATACCTATCGTTACGGGGCGGGTAAAGCGGAGAGGGTGCGGAAGCGGAAGCAGGAATTTGCCCGTCTGTTCGGGGAGAAGAGCGAGGCAGAATGGCAAAATCTGTTGAAAGGAGAATGGGGAAAAGGGGTGCTTGCCTATGATGCGTCCCGGAAAAAAGATGACGGGATAATTGTCGTGCACGTGAAAGCGGGAAGCCTCGCGAAAGAGTTGCTCGACAGGATGCTGAAATCGTATGCGGCAAAAACGGGAGTTGGTGATGGTTCTTTAAAATGCACTTTTCAACTGGATAAAGATAAAACGGTCGGTTATTTCAAAATGCCCGTGCCGGATTTTGCCGGGGTGCTGTGGGGCTATATGTTTGACGATATCGCGACGAATTACGTGCTGGTGGAAGATAATTATGTCGTTTTTGCTTCTTCCGAGCGGGCGATACAATCTTTTGCCAAAGATTATATGCGTCGGTTGAGCGTGCGGGATCAGGAATGGTACAAGAAATCGCGAGGCAAGTTGTCGGCGAGGTTCAATTGGATGTATTTGTCGGAGATGACTTCCATGTTGCCTTACTACGAGAATATCACGAAAGGGGTATTGCATAATCTGTTGGAACGGAATAAAGAGAATATGGAGGTATTTTCCTCTTTAGCGTTACAGTGGGTATGCGAGGGCAGTATGTTCTATCACACTTTATTCTTGAGCACGGAAGAGGTGGAGCAAAAGCAGGCTCAAGTGATGTGGCAGACCAAACTGGATGGCAAGCTCACGATGAAGCCCGCTATCGTGACAAATCATAACACGAGAGAACGGGAACTTTTCGTGCAGGACGAGAGCAATACGATTTATTTGATCAATGACGTGGGGCGTATTCTTTGGAAGTTGCCGATAGAGGGGAAGATTAACAGTGAAATTTATCAAGTGGATATGTTCAAGAACGGGAAATTGCAATATCTTTTCTCCACGCCGACTCATCTTTACTTGATAGACCGGAACGGGAATTATTTGCCCCGTTATCCGTTGGTGTTCAAATCTCCTTGCGAGCGGGGTATTTCGATAGCCGATTACGAGAACAACAAGAATTACCGGATTTTTGCCCCGGGAGCGGATCATAATATTTATCTCTACGAGTTGTCGGGTAATTTCGTGAAGGGATGGGATACGCCGAAAAGTGATAATGATATTGTATCGAAGATTTATCATTTTCGGGTAGAGGGAAAAGACTATATCGTGTTTGCCGATCGTTATCGTTTGTATATCCTTGACCGACGCGGAAAAGAGCGGGTGAAGATATCCACCTTGTTGAATTTACCGATGAACACGATGCTCTACTTGACCAAGCAGGGAGGAAATTCCCGGATTGCTTTCCCGGACGCTAACGGAGAGATTTTGTTGGTCGATCTCCGGGGAAACCTGCAACGGGTGAAGGGTGAAAAGATGACCGGCGGTGGCTGGCTGAACGTGGAAGACGTGAATAGTGACGGACGGGACGAGTTCGTGTACACGTCGGGAAATACTTTGCGAGTATATGACGGTCAAGGGAAGTTGCTGACAGAACGCCAATGGGATAATGCCGCGTTGGGCTACCCGTACACCTATCGTTTCTCCGCCAGAGATGCCCGAATCGGTCTATTGGACGAGCGAGGGGAACGTTTATTTCTGCTCGATATGAAAGATATGTCAAAAGGATTTCCTATTCGCGGAAATTCACCTTTTTCGATCGCTTTCTTCGATCAGGGAAATGCTTCCGGGTTCTACTTGTTTGCCGGGAGTGACGGAAATCATATTATAAAGTATAGGGTGCAACGATAAAAGTTATATATTTGTCCGAGTTTTACGAAAGTCGGTGATGTTATGAGTAGTGGTAATAATTTTGATACTTTTTTCAAATCTTTTTTCAATCCGGTTTGTTTGTTTATCGAACGGGTAATGGGAGAGGAAGAAGGAGTTACCGACTTGGCTCAAGACGTTTTTTTGAAGGTGTTCGAACGATGGAAAGAATTTGACTCGGAGGAGAATGCGAAAGCTTTTTTATTTGTTTCTGCCCGTAATATTTGTTTCGATCGGTTGAGGCGAAAACAAGCGGAGAGTAATTATGTTTCCCGTTATTTGCAAGAAAATGAATTTAAGACTTCTACCTTTTTGCAAGAGGTGATGCGTCAGGAAACTTTTCGTATTCTTTATTCAGCTATCGATAGTTTGCCGGAACAAACCCGGCAGGTGATTTTATTGGGGATGGACGGGAATTCCAATCAAGAGGTGGGGGAATTGCTCGGGGTGTCGATTAACACGGTTAAGACGTTGAAAAAAAATGGATATGCTGCACTTCGGGAAATATTATCTAAAGAATATTTAGTCTTGTTATTGATTTTGTTGGAAGAATTTTAAAAAAATTACTTCTTCATTCACCCGTTTTTTTGGAGGTTACGTCTTTACTTGTAAAATAATGACGCATGAAGAAAGATTTAATAGATACGTTTAAAATTTCTCGTTTGGTTGCTGCGGATATAGCCGGATGTCTTGACGATACGGGACGTCGTGAATTGGATGCGTGGCTTCGAGAGTCTGATGAAAATCAGGCCGTTTATCGGGAGATAAGGGGGGATTTCGAGAAAGGAAAAAGGCAATGGCCTTATTCCGAGAGACAGGTGGAGCAACAGTTGGCGATGTTTCATCGATACAGGCGGAAGAAGATTTCTCGTGGAATTGGTGTTTGGTGGCGATATGCGGCGGTGTTGGTATTGCTACTTGGCATAGCCGGAGTGATTCGTTGGCAAGTGGGTAGTAGAGAGAGTGAAAAAGAGCTTGTTCCCATTCAAATGGCTCAAGGAAATGCCGTGTTGGTTTTATCAACGGGTGAGAGAATCGCGTTGGATGATACGTTGCGCTCGGTGAGAGGAGAGGCATCCGTGGATATTCGGGTTGCTGATCAAAAGGTTTCTTACCGGAAAGAGAATGAGTCTGCGCTTGAGCAAGTGTATAATACACTCGTAGTTCCTCGTGCCGGAGAGTTTAAAGTGGAGTTGGCTGATGGGACAAATGTGTGGTTGAATGCGCAAAGCGAGTTGCGCTATCCAGTGCAATTTTGTGGTAAACAGCGGGTTGTTTATCTGAAAGGAGAGGGGTATTTCGAGGTGGCTTCCGATCGGGAGAAGACTTTTATAGTGAAGACTTTTTCGGATGTTGATATAAAAGTGTTGGGGACAAAATTCAATGTATCGTCTTACGAGAATGATGCCTACGTGACGACCACGTTGGCGGAGGGGAGCGTGGAAGTGGTTATGTCGGGTGAAAGCGTGCGGATTTCTCCCGACGAGCAATTGGTGTTCAATAAAAATAATAATTCGTTCCGCCTTCGTGAAGTGGATGCATCTATTTATTCTGCGTGGAAGGATGGTCTTTTTATATTTGAAGATCAACGGTTAGAACAGATTATGGAGCGATTGAAACGTTGGTACGAGATGGATGTATTTTATTCCGGTGAAGAGGTGAAGAACTATCAATTCTCGGGTGATTTGAAAAAATATGACAGCTTCGAGAAGATTGTAAAGATGCTTGAAGAAGTGGCGGGTGTGAAAATAGATATTAAAGGTAAATGTGTAACAATCGGGGCTAAATAGAAAAACGGAAAGGCTCCTACCCCTTTCCGTTTCATGAACATTTAGTCCATAATTATAAATTCAGTATTACAAAACTATGAAAAAAAAGCGAATGTATGCATACCTTCGGGGAAGGTGCGTGTTAAAAATTTGTAAGATTATGAGATTTGGAATTTATTTGTTGTTGTTGACCACGTTTGTCGCGAATGCCAATGGTTTTTCCCAGAATACTAGGGTTACTTTGGATTTGAAACAGCGTTCGATGCTGGAAATTATTCAAGAGTTGCGCAAGACGTTTGATTATCGTTTTCTGTACAGGGGTGAGGATTTGGAAAAGTGTGGAAAACGGGATTTGAAAGTGAAAGATGCCGGGGTAGATGAGGTAATGAATCAGTTGTTGTATGGTACGGGTTTGACTTGGCGGTTAGAAGATGGTGTAGTATTAATAAAAGCATCGCAAGCAAAGGCTGTGGAACCGGAAAAGAAATCTATTCGTTTGAAAGGATTCGTGTACGACACGAAAAAGCAACCGATTCCGGGAGTGACGGTGAAGGTATCCGGAGTGGCCTTGGGAACGTCCACGAATGCAGACGGGTGGTTTGCCTTGGATTTACCCATGCTGAAAGGGACGTTGGAATTTTCTTTTATCGGTTTTAAAAGGGAAACGTTGGACTTTTTCGAGAGAACGGCAAAGGATACACTTCGTGTTACTATGAAAGAGGAGAGTCAGGAACTGGATGAGACTGTGGTCGTGGCGTTCGGTACGCAGAAAAAAGAGAGCGTGGTATCGGCTATCACGACGGTACGTCCGATGGATTTGAAATCCTCAAACAGTGACTTGACTTCAAGTTTTGCCGGTAAAATCGCCGGAATGATCGGTTGGCAAACGGGAGGTCTTCCAGCTGCCTTGACCGAGGAAGAGATGAATACAAAATTTTATATCCGTGGAATCACGTCATTTCAGACCGGGGCGAATATAGACCCGTTGATCCTGTTGGACGGAGTGGAATCTTCCAAGTTGGACTTGGCACGCATTGCCCCGGAGGATATTGAGTCTTTCAGCGTGATGAAAGATGCCTCAGCCACGGCTATGTATGGTGCCCGTGGAGCGAATGGTGTGATTTTAGTGACCACGAAGAAAGGACAGGAGGGAAGCGTGTATGCGAGTGTGCGTTATGAATCAATATTTTCGATGCCTACGAAAGAACTTGATGTCGTGGATCCCATTAATTACATGAAAATGTATAATCAGGCATTATTGTCACGTGATCCGTCAGCGACTCCTAAATATAGCGTGGAACGGATAAATCGTACAATTTCGGGTAAATATCCTTCTTGGGTGTATCCTGCTAATGATTGGTATAAGATGATGTTTAAGGATTATAATACAAATCACCATTTGGGTGTGAATATTCGTGGTGGTGGTAAAGTGATCCAATATTATGCTTCCGTGAATTACAATCGTGATATGGGTATGTTAAAAACAGATAAGTTAAATGATTTCGATTGTAATATCACGAATAACCAAACTTCGTTCCGTGTTAATTTGAATATAGATTTGAAGGCAGGTATCAAGTTGCTTGTGAATTCATCGACGACAATAGACAAATACCATGGACCGTTACAGAATGTTGCTCAGGCTTACCAATTGGCATTTAATGCTTCTCCTGTTGATTTTGCTCCTCTTTATCCGGGGGACGATACATATAATTGGCCACATCTTCGTTTTGGTTCTACATCATCGAATCAAATTAACCCTTATATGCTTTTACAGAAAGGATACTTGGAAAGAACTCGCTATTCGACGACCAATCGGGCTGAGTACATTCATAATCTTTCCACTTTAATTAAAGGTTTGGAGGTCCGTGCGAGCGTGTCGGTTGCACAGTCCGGTTATTATACTACCGGATATTCGACAGATCCGGCTCGGTATTCCTTGTTAGATTATGATTTTGAAACTGGTAAACATATATTGAATGCTATTTCAGCCGGTAACCGGACTTTGTCGTTAGACGATAAATCGACTAAGTCAACAACAGATACGCGGGTAACGTATGAGGCTCGTCTATTGCATACGGCGGCTTGGGATGAACATCAGACGTCTTTAACAGCGGTTTTTCAAGCCACGGAACATACCTATACTCCGATTGAGATGGCATTGGACGGAATGCCTCAACGAAATTTGACATTCTCTATGCGTGGAACTTATGGTTTTAAAGATCGTTATTTTATTGAAGGTAGTTTCGGTTATAACGGTTCCGAGCGTTTTGCCAAGCACAATAGGATGGGGTTCTTTCCTGCGGTAGGGATGGCTTGGGTGACCTCTAGTGAACCTTTCATGTCATCTGTTTCTTCCGTGATAGATTTTTTGAAATTTAGAGCATCTTACGGTAAAGTAGGTAATGATGGGATTATATCTTCTCCTCGTTTTGCTTATGCGCCGTCGTTTGGTGCTTCTTCCGGGTATTTTGATCCACAAGCAGGAAGTGGGGGACGGGCTGAGCTAATGCCGCAACAGGTTATCAATTACGGTAATGATAATATTAAATGGGAAATAGCCGAACAATTGAACTTTGGGTTGGAAACGAAATTTTTTAAAGGGCTCGTGGAATTGAACATTGATGCTTATCAAGAGATCCGGCATAACATTATTGGCTACCGTTCAAACATTCCCGCCAATACAGGTATTGCTTACGAGCAATTGGCAAATATCGGCAAGAGCCGTTCTCGGGGAATCGATTTTTCTGGTAAGATTCAGCACGCTTTTAACAAAGACTTATGGGTGATTTTGAATGGTACGTTTACTTACAATAAAGTGATTTACAGGGCAATCGAGGAAGCAACCGAAAAGCCAGATTGGCAACGAAAAGTAGGTAAGGAGATTTCTCAACCTATGGGGTATATCGCGGAAGGACTATTTCAAGATGAGGCTGAGATAAAGAACTCTCCGAAACAGAACGGGGATGTGATGCCTGGTGATATTCGCTATCGGGATATTAACGGGGATGGATATATTGATGTGAACGATGCCACGTTTATCGGTTTTCCGGAAACACCGGGAATCATATACGGGTTCCAGGGGTTCGTTAACTATAAAAATTTCGAGTTTAATTTTGCATTCCAAGGTGCGGGAAGACGTTCCTTTTTTATGGATCCGCGTAAATTATCTCCTTTTGTTGATGACCATGCCATGTTGACGGCTATTTATAAAGATCACTGGTCGGATGACAATATGGCGAAAAAACCTTTCTGGCCACGTTTGTCCACGTACAATCTGGTGGCTCATAATCCCGAGGAGGATTGGTACAATTCCAAGGCGGTGGAAACGCGCAAGAGTACTTATTTTATGCGTTCGTGTCATTTCTTGCGTTGTACGTCGCTGGAGTTGGCATACAACATGCCGCAAAATTTAATGAAACGTTGGAAGTTGCAGAATATGAAATTCTTTGTGCGTGCAAATAATCCTTTCCTGTTCTCGAATTTTAAAGTATGGGATGTAGAGTTGGGAGAAGACGGATTCAATTATCCGATTCAGAAGACTTATGCGTTAGGTTTAAATTTTAGTTTTTAAATTTTAATACGCAATCGCGATGAAATATATAAATATCATATTATTAGTGGCTCTTTTTTCTGCCTGTAATTATTTGGATGTTGTTCCTGAAAATGATATAGAAACAATTGAAACTAATTTTGAAAAAAGAGAGAGTGCTACCAAGTGGTTTAAATATTGCCACACGTTTTTGAATACTTATAGTTCTTCTGTTATTAATAATCCCGCGTATATGGGAACTGACGAGGTGGTTGCCGGAGATTTTATTCGAAGATATGGTTGGAATTATACCGGTTTGTTTATCGGTGATGGTTTGCAAATGGCGCAGAATCCGTATGGAGATATTTGGAGGAAAGATGCGGTTTATTGTGCTATTCGTTATTGTAATATTTTCTTGGAAAAAGTATGGGGGGTATACAATATGGAAGAACACGAGAAAATATTATGGTCGGCAGAGATTAAAGCGTTGAAAGCGCATTATTATTTCGAATTATTCCGGCGTTACGGTCCGATTATTCTTGTAGATGAAAATGTGGATGCTAATGCCGGTATTGAAGAAATGCAGCAATCTCGCCGTCCCGTGGATGAGGTCGTGGGAGAGATTGTACGTTTGTTGGATGAAGCGATGAAAGATTTGCCAGCAAGAAGTATGAAAGATTTTAGTCGTTGGTCTTATCATAGTTTGGAATCGGCTGCTACGTTGAAAGCGATGGCGTTGTTTTATGCTGCTTCTCCTTTGTTTAATGGTAACCCTGCTTACGTTAATTTCAAAAATAAAGATGGAGAACAATTATTTAACTCTACTTATGACCCGGAGAAGTGGAAAAGGGCTGCATTGGCAATCGATACGGCAATTATTATTTGTAATTCGGGGGGTAGACGTTTGTTACGCGGTGAAACCACTGATTTGAAAAATGTTATGGCGACTATCGAGGAGTCGACGATGGCTCAAGGTTTTCTTAATGATGAGGCTATATTTATGGTACAATATTCTTACCCGGGACGTCAGTTGCATTCTTGGACCGCATGGACAAGACCTCTTTTTTTGAGTGGAGCGCCGGATCATAATAGCGATTTGCTTGGAAGTGTTTCCCCAAGTATGAAGATGGTGGAAATGTATTACACGGAGAACGGATTACCCATCGAGGAAGATGTGACTTGGGATTATATGGGACGTTATCAATTAGGGAGTGAGACAGATAAGAAGTATCATGAGGTTGTGTCTTCGAATGAAGGGGTGTTGAATTTGCATCTTCGTCGTGAACCGCGTTTTTATGCCCACGTGGCTGCTGACCGATGTTATTTCCAACGTGGAACATCAATTTCGGCTGAAAATGATATCGTGCGAGCTTATCAAGGTGAGCGTTGGGGATCACCGTACACGACAATCATAAGTTCTGAGGCGCAGAATTTATCGGGATATTGGATGAAAAAAGGGTCGCGTTCGTCTATCAGTAATGTCGGTTACAAAAATGGAGGTTTCACGACAGAAGAGGCTTGCGTGCTTATACGTATGGCAGATCTTTATTTGATGCGAGCCGAGGCTTGGAATGAATATCTGGATAAGCCGGATGAGGAACATGTGTACGCCCCGTTAAATGAGGTGCGTACTAGGGCTAACGTGTTGCCAGTGGAAGAGGCTTGGAGGCAATATGCGCGTCACCCGGAAAAGGTAACAACAAAAATTGGTATGCGAGAAATTATTCGTCGGGAATGGGATATCGAATTTGCTTTTGAAGGACGGCGTTTTTGGAATTTACGACGTTGGTTGATCGCTGAAAAAGAGTTGAATGCTAAACTTTACGGTTGGAATATCACGGGTACAACGGCAAGACAATTTTATAATAACTTTGACGGTCCTGTTGTGGTGTGGGCGAAACGACAATTTATAGCTCCTCGTGATTATCTATTCCCAATCCGGAGCGAGGAGATTCTTATTTCGGGATGTGTGCAAAATCCCGGTTGGTAATTTATTAAAAAGAAGACTATGAAACAGATATTATTTTTATTATTGTTTGTTTGGGCTTTGAGTGCTTGTCAAGATGACGATGTTTATTTTGATGTTTCTATGCCCGTGGAGGATATTTCCTTTACCCCGATGGCGGGTGGGGCTATCATGCATTATAAATTGCCTTCGAATGCTGATATCCTTTATGTCCACGTGCGTTATAAAGATGTTATGGGACAAGAGGTATTAGTATCTGGTAGTTATGCTTCCGATTCGTTAATCTTGGTGGGATTCAATAAAGCTGAAAAGAATGTACCGGCCCGAGTGACATTATGTAATTATGATGGTGTAGAATCAGCACCCGTGAATGTGACGTTTGATACGAAAGACTCCGGACCTTATGCATTGTTTGATTATTTGGATGTAAAAGCCGATTGGAATGGTTTCTCTGTGGTTTACGATATTCCAGAATCGGCAAATGGATTAGGACATGTGTTTTACGTGGGAGAGGATCCTATGACAAAACAACCGGATACGCTTTTAATGAGTACTTTTGTTTTGTCCAAGAAATGTGATACATTGAAATTTCAATTTCAACAAAGTCGGGAAGACTATGATATCGTAATCCGTACAGAAGATTTTCGTGGTTATATGGTGAGAGAAAAAGTATGGCCCAAGATAAAGCCTTATTTGATGGAAAAGTTGGAACCAGTAGATTTTGATTTTCTTGATCCGGTCGGTTTATCGAATGAGGCTCCTGAATTTAAATTGGGCAAACAATATTTGTTTGATGGTGATAAGAAAGGTGAAGCGGTATTAGGTATGATTGCGACAGATAAAAATTATTATACTTATTTGGCCGGTCCTAATTGTCTAGGTAAGCCTTTATTCATTCTTGATATGAAAGAATCTAAAAATCCAGTGGAATTACGTTTATATGCCATGTTGTTTGTAAGGACGTTCGCTGATAAAACTTTTGATGATGTTTATGGTGATATTTGGCGAATGAATTATGCAACAAAATTGCCTAGTAGTTTAACTCTTTACGGTTCAGATAATATGGATGACGATACTTCTTGGGAGGAGCTTGCTTCTTTCGAACAAGACAGGCAAATGGATGCGTCCAAACGTTGGTGTGAGCGTGCAAATGATGTCGGGTCATTTCAAGAATATAAGATTCAATCTCCAAGTGTTTTGAACTTGGCAGAACCTTGTTATTTGAGTTTGAAGTGTCCGGGAAGTGTTCCCGGTGAAGGAAGAAAAAAATACCGTTATCTGAAACTCGTGGTCAATGAAGTGTTTTATGCATCTCGCGGATTGTCTGAAACAATTGTAGGTAACCCGGAGAAATATGTGACATTGCATGAATTGGAGATTTATACTGAAAAAGAGGATTAAATTATGACAGTAAGAATATATACATGGTTACTTTTAGCATTGTCCGTTATGGTGGGATGCGAAAGTTTGGAAGATACTTATGCGGATCATGCGGGTGTGGTTCGCTATTTGGGAAAATGTCAGAATGTGTCGGTAACTCCCGGTTGGAATAGATTGATAGTGAAGTGGGAGAATCACGTGGATCCCGTGATCGAGAACATTAAAATAGAGTGGAAGCTGGACGAGGAGGTCAAGGAAGTGATATTGGAAAAAGGAACAACAGAGTATAGTATTTCTGACTTGGAAAATGCGGTTTACGAGGTATCTGTTTACTCGGTGGACAAAGATGGAAATTTGTCATTACCGGAAATAGAGCATGGGCGTCCTTATACCTCAGGACATGAAAGCATTCTCACTTTTACTAATCTACTGGAGAAGTATTTCTTTGTTGGCAATCGGTTACTGATTATCTTTACCGATTGGCAGAGTGGCGTGGAATCGGCGAGTTTACATTATTATTCAGGAGGAGAATTGATAACGAAAGTTTTGGATAAAGATTTTCTTGCTGCGAACAAGTGTTGGTTGGTACCCGATAAAATTGACTTTGATACTCCGGTCGTGTTGAAGCGTTCTGGTCGTTTGACTGGTTGCGACGATTTAATAGAATTTGCTCCCTACGAGTTGTCGCACAATAAAATGTTTACCACGGAGTTTCGGCAATTGTGTAAGAGGAATTATGGGGTAAACATGCTTACAGATGAATTTATAAATTCAGTGGAAGAGTTGCATTACGATTACAACGTGGGAACGTTCGAGGATATTCTGAATTTCCCAAACTTGAAGAAACTCGTGTTGGGTAAGAACCGTTATTTGGGGAATGAGTATTTGGATTTGTATAAATCGTCTAGTACGGTGACGGAACGGGAACGGAGTGAATTGGCCATTCGATTGGCTCACGAGGTTTTGGGAATAACTATCGACAGTTACAACGAGCATTATTTTCCGCGCGGGACGTTTGATTTTGTGAATTATTTGGGTAATACCTCTTTGCCAGAATTTTCTTTCTTGGATGCAGCGGATTGGACTTACGAGTCTACACCGTTGGATGGAGTGGAAGGGATCGAGGCTTTGTTCGATGATAAATCAACAGAGGGCTGGGTGAAAGCATTCTTTAGGAGCACAGGACTCACTTACGAATTGATTGTTGATATGCAAGAGGTGCAAGAGGTGAACGGATTGCAAATTTCGCAATTCTCGGCTGATCCTCAAAGTACGAACACTAAGACTCACTATATTGATTATCTTGCCAAGGAAATTACGATAGAGGTAGCGGAATATGAAAACGAATGGTTCACTCCTTTTGACATGGCGGAACAAGAGGTGGCTAACACGAGTGGTGAAACGACGATTTTCAAGTTCACGTCACCTCAACGTGTGCGCTATATGAAATTCAAGATGTCACAACAGCGATGTGGAATTAATAGTTTTTATTACGGGATCTCTTTGGGAAAAATACGTGTATTTTAAATAAGAACATATTTTATTGAAGTGTCCCCTAAAAGTTCTTTGTACAACTTTTAGGGGACACTTCATTTTAAGCACTTTTAAATATTTCAAGTTTGTTTGAAATTACAAAGCCTCGATTTCTTCCAAAGACAACCCGGTCACTTGGGCAATGGATTCCGTGGACATGCCGAGTACTTTCATATTGCGGGCTACTTTTCGTTCACCTTCTTTAATACCTTCCTTGATACCCTTTTTAATACCTTGAGCTAATCCTTGTTGCTCGGCGCTGTAAAATAATGTTTTTTCCGTGCTAATGGTATCCCAGAATTTTTCATAGCCAAGAAGTTGCGCGGGAGTAAATGCCGCTTCCTCGATAGCTTTGACAGCTTTGTTTACCTCTGGGTTGGATAATAAATCTTCAGGTACGAAAACGGTGTGTTCGTCAATTTCCGTGAGGTATCGTAGCCAGAGAGCCTGCATTTTCTTTTCGGTATAGGTGTGCGGTGTAAATTTGGGTAGTTCCACGAACACGAGTTGTAAGCCATTAATCACTTTGTTGGAATCCTTGTCATGCACGAGTTTGTAGTGATGATAATATTCCTTCATCTCCGGTTCGAAAATATCGTTCACGAGATTGAGTGAATAAACAGGTTGTAACAAGTGATAATTTTCCCCGTTGCCGATTTGTCGCACGTAGGCTTTCGAGGCGTTGAATAATACCCTGTACTTGAATTCCGGCGACCATATCATTTGCATCTCGACGATAAATTGCCTTCCCAACTTGTCTTTGCACCTCACGTCAACAATACTGTTTTTTTTCCATGGATTGTCGGGCACCATTTCAGTCGGCAAATACTCTATGTCCGTGATTTCTTCCCCGGGAGCGAGAGGAAGCAAGGCGTTGAGTAAACTCATTACCAAATCGGGATGTTCTCCAAATACCCGTTTGAATGTTAAGTCTGCTTTGGGGTTCAAGTATTTCATGGCGTCTTGTTATTTATTTGTTTTTCAATCAATACAAAATTAAGGATTTAAATTGAATCTTGCAATTATAGCTGGTATGGAATCAGGTATGTTTTTCGTTGAGAACGGGAAGAAAAGAGGGTGAGAATAGGAAGAGAACGGGCTACAACTCCAGAGATACTCTCGAGTACCACCCGACTAACACCGGATACGTCCATTGGAATACGATTTGTATAGTGATGGAGTTGTTCGGGTGAATCTTTATCATATCAAGATTTCTTCCCGTTTACGTGGAAAATTGGACGAGAAGCATGGATGATTTATTTTCTTTTTTTGTTTGCTTGTTTTTTTAGTAGATTTTTTTAATCTTGTGAAGATTACATGACTAACGAAGATACTTATGGAGAGTTGGGGGAAACAGACGTGTAGAATCTTGAAAGAGATTCAGAAACAAATTGCGGAGAGTACATCGTTTTCGTGTGCTGGTATCAAGCTGATTGCTTGGGTACTTATGTGAATGAAGAAATAAAGATACGATAACAGATGAATAATTGGGGATTGACACCAAAAGTTATAGGGATTGAACGCCACCGTTTGCAGACGGACGGGGAAGGGGTTTCCACGTTGGTGGCGTTTCATGGTTGCCCGTTGCGTTGTCGGTATTGTTTGAATCCGCAATCGCGGGATGAGGTTTGTGTGGGAGAGGAGGAGATTGTTGTCAAAGGTCGGGTGACGGATAGTGTGGGGAACCCGTTGGTGAGCGCGCGTATCGTGGAAAAGGGGACAACAAGGGGTACATGTAGTGACAAAGATGGGTGTTTTAAGTTACGGGTGTCGGGCAGGTTACCGATATGCATTTCGTACGTGGGATATGAAACGAAAGAGGTTTGGGTGCCGAAGTGTGGGTTTTCTGATTTGAGGGTTGTGTTGAATACTGAAGTCATAGCATTGAATGAAATTGAATCAGATAATTATTTGCGTGTCCATAAAAAGTATGTTTTAACAGGGGCGGTTGTTACCATGGGGCATCGCCTTTATAAGCAGACGGAACGTTTCGGGTAGAAGGGCGTGTGGTGGATGAGAACGGAATCCCTTTGTTGGGTGTTGAAATCTATCGTAAACGGTGTAAAAAAGAAATCCACGTGTGTTATGTCAAGCATAAGGGAGAGTTTGAGTTTCCCTTGAAACGGCGTAGGCAGCTTTGGTTTGTTAAGGAGGGGTATTTGCCGCAGAAGGTGAAGGTCAAGAAGAAAAATGCCAAAGGTTTGCAGGTGGTGCTGAAAAGAGAAGAATGATTTTGCAGGTGAGTGGATATAAATTAACCCCGGAAGTTCGATAACGACTTCCGGGGTTAATTTGTTTTATTTTTACGGCTTTCGGTAAATATTATAGCGCATTGGCATCAACCACCACGTCTTTGCTGTATTCACCGTTAGCTAATTTTTGAGCCACGTTTTTGAACGCTTTCACCGTGTAGTCCACATCTTCCAGCGTGTGCATAGCGGTCGGAATCAGGCGGAGTAACAATTGTCCTTTCGGGATTACGGGGTAAACCACGATAGAGCAGAACAAGTTGTAATTCTCACGTAAATCCATAGCCACTTGGGTACCCTCGGCAACGCTACCGGACAGGTAAACGGGGGTTACAGGTGAATTGGTAACACCGATGTTCAGTCCGTCTGCTTTCAAGCCGGCTTGCAAGGCACGAACGATAGTCCATAATTTTTCACGTAACTCCGGACGGGTTCTCAATAATTCCAATCGCTTGATCGCACCTTCAACCATCGGCATCGGGAGTGACTTGGCGAAAGTCTGAGAACGCATATTGTATCTTAAATACATACAGATGTCTTCATCGCAAGCGATAAATGCTCCGATACCTGCCATCGCTTTGGCGAAAGTGGCGAAATAAAGATCGATTCCGTCCATTACCCCGAAATGGTCGCCCGTTCCGGCTCCATTGGGCCCCATGGTTCCGAAACCGTGAGCGTCATCCACGAGTAAACGGAAGTCAAAGTCTTTCTTCATGGCAACGATTTCGTCCAATTTACCGAGGTCGCCGGCCATACCGAATAGACCTTCGGTCACAACCAAGATACCGCCACCGGTGTTCTCAACCCATTTGGTTGCTCTTTCCAGTTGTTTGCGGAGGCTATCCATGTCATTGTGCTGGTACACGTATCTTTTCGCGGGAGATAAGCGAAGACCGTCCATGATACAAGCGTGGTCTTCCGCGTCATACACGATACAATCGTGACGGCTGGTCATGGCGTCGATGATTGACACCATTCCTTGATAACCGAAGTTCAGCAAAAATGCATCCGGTTTGCCGACAAATTCAGCTAACTGTGATTCCAGATACTCGTGACGAGAAGTCTGTCCGCTCATCATACGAGCACCCATCGGGTATGCCATCCCGTATTTTGCAGCGGCTTCAGCGTCCGCTTTCCGAACTTCCGGGTCGTTAGCAAGACCGATATAATTGTTCAAACTCCAGTTTAATACTTCCTTACCGCGGAATTTCATGCGAGGACCTATTTCGCCCTCTAATTTCGGGAAAGAGAAATAGCCATGAGCTTGTTTGGCATATTGACCAATGTTTCCCTTCTGTTTTCTTACTCTTTCAAAAATGTCCACTTTGATAATATTTTGAAATTCTTAATTTTGTATTTCTAATATGGAAACAAAGGTAACTAAAAAAATGTATTCCGAATAGGTTCTGCCGAAAAGTTGTGGGGCAGGGAAACGAAATACGCTTAAATACTTAGTCTTTTTTTCGCCGGTGGCGAAAGTTACAAGTTGCAGGTTACAAGTTCTTCATCCTAAATTTTAAATTCTAAATTAAATAAAAATCCTTTTGTAGATTGATTTTATTCATATATCTTTGCCTGATGCAAAAAAGGCACTTTATGATGAAGAATTTTATAGGATTTCTGCTTGTAATATTTTTGATGAGTTCATGTGGTGAATACCAGAAACTTCTGAAGAGCGGTGACAATCAACAGATTTATAAAAAAGCTGTGGAGTACTATAACAACGGGGATTACACGAAAGCGTCCAACTTGTTTGACGCCGTTCGCTTGGCTTTCCGAGGAAACACGAGGGGGCAAAGTGTGGCCTATTACCGGGCGTTCTGTAGCTTCAACCAGAAAGATTATGAAGTTGCTGCCGAGTTGTTCAAAAATTTCGTGTCACAATACCCGGAAAGTTCTTATGCTGAAGAATGTCTTTACATGATCGGGTATTGTAATTACAAGGCATCCCCGAAAGCCCGTCTGGATCAGACGGTGACTCAAAGTGCTATTGAGAGTTTCAATTTGTATTTAAGCCGTTACCCCAACAGTACCCGTAAGGAACAGATTAACGCGTACATGGATGAAATGCGGGATAAATTGTCATATAAAGATTATCTAAGTGCCCGGAATTATTACTTGAGAGAAAGATATAAAGCTGCCGTGGTGAGCTTGGAAAACTGTTTGAGAGATTATCCCGGTTCCAAATACCGTGAGGAAATCATGTACATGTTGTTCAATTCCAAGTACGAGATGGCTGTAAATAGTGTCGAAGACAAGAAATACGAGCGTTACAACGCGGCGAAAGAGGAGTTCTATTATTTCGAAGAGGAATACCCGGAAAGCCGCTATGCCAAAGAGATGGCTAAGAAGTACGAGGATATCAACGAGTTCTTGAAAACGTATGATATCAATGAAGAGGATGATTAACCAGATAAAATAATAATATTCAAATTAACCATGGTAGATTTTAAGAAAGTTAAAGCGCCGAATAATACTATTACTCGCAATCCGGCTGTATTGGCTAGTAAAGCTGATAATATTTACGAGGCTGTTGCGGTAATCGGTAAGAGAGCTAATCAGATTTCGGTTGAAATGAAAGAGGAGTTAAGCAGGAAACTTCAAGAGTTTGCCTCTTATGCGGATAATTTGGAGGAGATATTTGAAAATCGGGAGCAGATAGAGATTTCCAAATATTACGAGCGTTTACCTAAACCGGTATTAATTGCTACTCAAGAGTTCGAGGACGGGGATATCTATTTCCGTGCATCGTCCAAGGACAAGGTTGAGGCAAATAGTGCGGGAGAGGAATAGTTCGATTTTTAAAAGAATAATATACCTGAAAGTGATCCGCTTTCAGGTATTTTTAGTTTTGAACGCGTTATGCTAAAAGGGAAACATATTATACTGGGAATTACGGGTAGCATTGCGGCTTACAAGGCCGCAACGCTAACTCGTTTGCTCGTGAAAGAAGGGGCTACCGTGAAAGTGGTCATGACACCGTTGGCGAAAGAGTTCATCACCCCCTTGACGATGGCCACGTTGTCCAAAAGTCCGATTATGGTCGATTTTTATAATCCGGAAAACGGGGATTGGAACTCTCACGTTGATTTGGGATTGTGGGCGGATCTTTATTTGGTGGCGCCCGCCTCGGCTAACACGATCGGGAAAATGGCGAACGGGATAGCCGACAATCTGCTGCTGACGACTTATCTTTCCGCCAAATGTACGGTGATGGTTGCCCCGGCAATGGATTTGGATATGTATCGTCATCCGGCGACGCAACGAAATCTGGAGATATTAAGGTCATTCGGGAATATTATTATTGAACCGGAAAGTGGAGAACTTGCCAGTGGATTGATCGGGAAGGGAAGAATGGAAGAGCCGGAACAAATTGTCGAATTTTTGAAAAGGCATTTTGAACGGCAGGAAGATTTCAAGGGAAAGAAAGTGTTGATCACGGCGGGACCTACTTATGAAAAAATTGATCCGGTTCGTTTTATCGGGAATTATTCTTCTGGTAAGATGGGAATAGCTTTGGCGGAAGAGTTAGCGGGACGCGGGGCAGAGGTATTGCTTATTTGTGGTCCCGTGAATCAGAAGACAAGTCACCCTGCTATCCGTCGGGTGGATGTGGAGTCCGCTTCACAAATGTGTGAGGTTGCCGTGAAGGAATTTCCCGGTTGTGAGTTGGCTATATTAAGCGCGGCGGTAGCTGATTTTACCCCGAAAGAGAAAGCAAATTGCAAGATAAAACGGGAAAAGGAAGATTTGCTACTGGAATTGATGCCGACTCAAGACATTGCGGCAGAGTTGGGACAGATGAAAAAGGATTCGCAATTGCTGGTGGGATTTGCGTTGGAGACGAATGACGAAGAGAGTAACGCGCGTTCTAAAATGCAGCGGAAGAATTTGGATATGATCGTGCTGAATAGCTTGAATGATAAAGGGGCCGGTTTCGGTGGTGATACCAATAAGGTTACAATCATGCACCGGGAGGGAGGAAAGAACGTCTACGAGTTGAAGACGAAGGTAGAAGTGGCAAAGGATATTGCGGATCAAATAGCTGCAAGATACGTTTAACTCAGTTCGTAATAAAGTCCATAAGGTCCATAAAGTCCGTAAGGTCGAATGTCCATGGACTCCTGCGGGCGCTTTATTTACGGTAGCTTTGCTGCCGATGAATATTATCCGAAGGGCGTCTATGACTTTATGAACTTTATAGACCTTATAAACCTTTGACTGAAAGGGCAAATACTTTTGCCCTTTTCGATGGGTGAAATATTTTGAAAAATAAAAATGAAAATCACTTTGTTCGGATAGAAATTATATCTAATTTTGTATTCCGATATGAAGATAGAACATCAAAATATTCGGCGAAGATTGTTATTATGCCTACAGTTCAGGCAAAAACATGATCGTTGCTGTTTTAAGATACAGAAAACCAACATTGTCGTTAGTTGACAACGTTGGTTTTTTTTTTATGGATGAGAAAGAACATAAACACTTAAATGTAGCAATATGAATAAACGTAGCTTAGTATCCATTACCGACTACTCGAAAGAGGACATTCTGGAAGTATTGAAAATCGCTTCTGAATTTGAGAAAAACCCGAATCGCAATTTGTTGGAAGGGAAGGTAGTAGCATCATTGTTTTTTGAACCGTCTACCCGTACGCGATTAAGTTTTGAAACGGCCATCAGTAGAATGGGAGGCCGCATCGTGGGATTTTCCGATGCATCGTCTTCCAGTACAACGAAAGGAGAATCTTTGAAAGATACGACCAAGATGGTGGATAACTACTGCGATCTGATCGTGATGCGCCACCCGTTGGAGGGAGCTGCCCGTTTCGCGAGTGAAGTTGCCAACGTGCCGGTGATTAATGCCGGTGACGGGGCCAACCAACACCCGACGCAGACGATGTTGGACTTGTACTCGATATACAAGACACAAGGTACGCTTGAAAACTTGAATATATTCATGGTGGGTGACTTGAAGTACGGGCGTACGGTTCACTCTTTGCTACAAGCCATGAGTCACTTTAACCCCACTTTCCACTTTATTTCACCGAAAGAGTTGGAAATGCCTCAAGCTTACAAGTTGTTCCTCGACAAATTGCACATTCCTTATTACGAGCACTCGGAATTGGACGACGTGATTAATGACGCGGATATTCTCTACATGACTCGGGTGCAACGCGAGCGTTTCGCTGACCCGTTGGAATACGAGAAAGTGAAAAACGTGTATATACTGAAGAATTCCATGTTGGCAGGAACAAAAGACACGATGCGTATTCTCCACCCGCTACCCCGTGTGAACGAGATTGACGAGGATGTGGACGACAACAAGAAAGCATACTATTTCCAACAGGCTCTGAACGGTGTGTTTACCCGTCAGGCAATTATTTTCAAGACATTAGGTTTAAAATGGTAATTAAAGAAGAAAAAGATATGGCAGCAAAAAAAGAATTACAGGTGAGCGCCGTGGAAAACGGTACGGTAATAGACCACATTCCTGCTGGTAAATTGTTTGACGTGATCAACGTGTTGGGGATCCAAGATTTGGAGAACACGGTTACTTTCGGGTATAACCTTGTTAGTAGTAAGCTGGAGAAAAAAGCGATTATCAAAATCTGGGATAAATTCTTGAAGGATGATGAGGTGAATAAATTGGCTTTGGTTGCTCCTACTGCCAAAATCAATATTATTCGGGATTTTGAAGTAGCAGAAAAGAAAGCGGTGATGGTACCGGAGCACGTGGAAGGCATTGCTAAATGCGTGAACCCGAAATGTATCACGAACAACCAGAAGGTACGTACGAAATTTGATGTGGTAGGTAGTTCTCCGATCGTTTTGAAATGTCATTATTGCGAGAAATTGACCGATCAAGAGCATATTGTGATTATCTAATATAGACACTCGAAATTGAAAATGAGGCTGACCGCTTGCCGGAAAGCCTCATTTTGTTTTTATCAGACAGGGTTATTCCTTCTTGACCGATTTTTCTTTTTGTTTTATTTTCACGGACTTGCTGGCTGTAAATTTGATGTAATCGTAGGGTAAATAGGTTTCTACTTTGTTCGTTGCCAGGTTGAAACGTTCTCTTTTCTTTTGCTGTTTCACGCTTAAGGTTCCGAAATCTTGAATAGTTATCTTTTCTCCAGCTTCTAAAGATTCCAGAATGCAAGAGATGAAAGTGTTGATAACAAGAGTAGAAACTACTTGGCTTTGCCCGCATTTCTCGGCAACTCTTTTGGCTAATTCTCTTTTGTTCATAATTAATTCTCGCGTGGTATTTGAGTTTATATTTTAATTTTGAATGATTTAACGCTATTTTGGCAATAATCTGTCAAAATATTCGTTCATTTGCACAGACAAATATACCAATTTTTGAAAAAACTGAGTCAATCGTTACTAAAAATATTACGTATAAGTCGTTAGATTGTAAATTCAAATAGCTAAAATATCTGTTATCCACGCTAAAATGGGTGTCCAATTAAACGAACGTTTTTATTGACAACTGTATTGCTGTGTATTTGATGATTATGACTTTGTAGTTATAAAATTGCGACCCTTTGTCTGAAGGTTCATATTTTATTTTTAAAGTTTTGATTATGATAATAGGTTATTTGCGGGTCAGCACGGGGAAGCAACATGTTGAAAACCAAAAAGAAGAAATTCAGAAATTCGCGGCCCGAAGGAATTTGAAAATTGATAAATGGGTAACAGAAGTTGTTAGCGGTAAAAAGAATGAACACGATCGTAAGCTTGGAAAACTATTGAAAAGTTTAAGGAAGGGAGATGTGTTAATTGTGACGGAATTGTCCCGTCTAAGTAGGACTTTGTTGAATATCATGTCTATCCTGCACCGTTGTTTGGAAAAAGAGATTATCATTTATAGTACGAAAGATGGCTACGCTTTTGATAATAGTATAAACAGCAAGGTGCTGGCATTTGCGTTTGCGCTGGTGGCAGAGATAGAGCATAACTTGATTTCTATGAGAACGAAAGAAGCGCTGGCGCATCGGAAGTCGGAAGGTGTTCGCTTGGGACGTCCCCTTGGGGCTATAAAACAGCAAGTTATATTGGAGAACAAAGAAGAGATACATCGCTTGTTGAAGAGTGGAGTTTCGGTTTCGGCTGTCTGCCGGATGTATAACGTATCGCGGGAAACATTCTATACCGTGAATCGGAAACATCCATTGATATAATAAAAAGGCTGCCAAAAAAGTGAATTGGCAGCCTCGTTTTGTTTTACAAACGTGTAAACTTTATTACTCTTCCAAGAAGTTAGGATACATATAATTTGTAGCCGGTACAAATGTTTCTTTAATCGCTTGCGGGGAAACCCAACGCAGTAAATTAAAGATTGTACCTGCTTTATCGTTTGTTCCGGATGCACGTCCGCCACCGAAGGGTTGTTGGTCAACAACCGCACCTGTCGGTTTGTCGTTGATGTAAAAGTTCCCGGCGGTATGTGTCAGACGCTCTGTCATTCGCTCGATATTAGTCCGGTCTTTTGAGAAAATTGCTCCGGTAAGAGCGTAAGTGGAAGTTTTATCCAGAATATCCAGTGTTTCATCCACTTGTTCCGGATCGTAAACATATGTCGTGAGAATCGGGCCGAACAGTTCCTCGCGCATAGTGATATAATCCGGTTTAAACGCTTGGATTACGGTCGGTTGTATGAAATATCCCGCACTCATATCATAATGACCGCCGGCAATAACTTCGGCATCAGACGATTTGTTCGCTTCGTCAATAGCGTTGGCTAATTTAACGAAAGAAGCCTCGTCAATAACAGCATTCACGAAATTCGTGAAATCTTCGACACCGCCTACTTTGATAGCAGCCAAGTCTTTTTGCACGTAGCTTTCGACTTCCGGCCAGATATTTGAAGGTATGTATGCACGCGAAGCGGCAGAACATTTTTGTCCTTGATACTCGAAGGCTCCCCGTACGATAGCGGTAGCTACTTCTCTCGGGCAAGCTGTCGGGTCAGCGAAGATATAATCTTTACCTCCGGTTTCACCAACGATTCTCGGGTAACTCCGGTATTTGTCGATATTCTTCACGATGGTAGCCCAAATGTCGTTGAATACTTGGGTGGAACCGGTGAAATGAATACCTGCAAATTCTCTATGTGAGAATATCACTTCGGAAGCCGTAGGCCCGGAACAGTACACCAGATTGATTACACCGTCGGGTAAGCCTGCTTCTTTCAGGATTTCCATGATCAAGTGAGCGGAATAAACCGCGGTCTTCGAGGGTTTCCACACGCAAACATTACCCATAAGAGCAGGTGCTCCCGGAAGGTTTCCGGCGATAGAGGTAAAGTTGAACGGGGTTAATGCAAAGATAAATCCTTCCAACGGACGCCAAACCGTACGATTCCAGATCCCGGGGGCAGAATTCGGTTGCATGTGATATATTTCATACATATTCTTCACGTTGAAACGGAAGAAGTCGGCTAACTCGGCGACAGCATCAATCTCGGCTTGAAAAGCATTCTTGGATTGTCCTAACATAGTCACTGCGTTCATTCGTTGACGGTAGGGACCCGATAACAAGTCGGCAGCTTTCAAGAAAATTGCGGCACGGCTCTCCCAGCTCATTTTTTCCCATTCCGGTTTTGCCTTTAACGCAGCGTCAATAGCCATTTGCACGTGGCTCGCGTCACCTTGGTGGTAGTGTCCCAGCAAATGATGGTGATCGTGCGGCGGACGGATATCCATTAATTTATCGGTGCGGACTTCTTTGCCCCCGATGATCATTGGAATATCCACAACTGTAGCACGCAAAGCATTAAGTTGTGACTTCAACTCTTTTCTTTCCGGAGAACCCGGCGCGTAGCTCTTGATGGGTTCATTGGTAATGTTAGGTAATTTGAATACTCCTTTGGACATATTTTATTCTTTTTTGTAGTTAGTATTTTTCAAGATTTCCCAAATATACAAAAATATTTTAAGGATAAAACATGACATATGTTAGTTTTCGCATTTTTAAATGTAAATTTAGTTGTTTCGTGCAACAAAATAAGTTTCGTATATTTGCATCCGTTAAATACGGAAGGTTTCAATTTTCAAGTTATTGTAATGATTTCAATTAATAATGTAAGTGTTTTATTCGGAGATTACGCATTGTTGGATTCCATCTCGTTTCTGGTAAACAAAAGGGACAGAATAGGTCTGACCGGACGTAACGGGGCGGGCAAGTCTACTTTGTTGAAAATTCTTGCCGGGGTGCAGGAACCGTCCGAAGGAAGTGTGTCGATGCCCTCCGGTTTGAAGGTCGGTTATTTGCCCCAGACGAAAGTGTACGCGGAAGGGAAAACCGTGCGGGAAGAGGCGGGGACGGCTTTCAATGACGTGTTGGGATTGCAACGGGAAGTGGAGAGATTGCATGCCGAATTGGCGGAAAGGACAGATTACGAATCCGACAGTTACATGTCTTTAATTGATAAATTGAACGAGAAAACCGAGATGTTGCATATGCGGGGAGCCGATAATATGAACGGAGAGGTTGAGGTCGTGTTGAAAGGATTGGGATTTCGTCAAGAAGATATGGATCGTCGTTGTGAAGAATTCAGTGGCGGGTGGCGTATGCGTATCGAGTTGGCGAAGATATTATTGGCACGTCCGGATGTCTTTTTATTGGACGAGCCGACGAACCACTTGGATATAGAATCCATTTCATGGTTGGAATCATTCTTGCAGGGATACCCGGGGGCGGTAGTGCTTGTTTCGCACGACCGGGCTTTTTTGGATAATATCACGAGCCGTACTGTCGAAATATCTTTGAGTAAGATATACGATTATAAAGTATCTTACACGAAATTTACCGAATTGCGCAAGGAGCGGATCGAGCAGCAATTGCGTGCTTACGAGAATCAACAGAAACAGATTAAAGATACGGAAGACTTTATAGAGCGTTTCCGCTACAAGGCGACGAAAGCGGTACAAGTGCAATCGCGCATCAAACAACTGGAAAAGATAGAGCGGATTGAAGTGGAACAGGAGGATTCTGCGCGAATTAACGTGCGTTTCCAACCGGCTGTACGTTCGGGTGATGTGGTGGTGAGCGGTCGTGATTTGACGAAAGCTTATGGCAATCACGTGGTATTGCGGGAAGTGAATTTGGACGTGTTGAGAGGGGAGAAAGTGGCTTTCGTGGGAAGGAACGGAGAAGGAAAAACCACTTTAGTGAAAATGATAATGGATCAGATCCCTTATGAGGGGACGCTAAAGATTGGGTATAACGTGAATATCGGGTACTTCGCTCAAAATCAGGCGGATTTGCTTGATCCCTCGTTAAGTGTACTCGACACTGTGGATCAAGTGGCAGTCGGGGATATACGGAAAAAGATACGGGATATTCTGGGGGCTTTTTTATTCTCGGGAGAGGATGTTGACAAGAAAGTGAAAGTGCTTTCCGGGGGAGAACGAACCCGGCTTGCTATGGTACGCCTGCTGTTGGAACCCTACAATGTACTGATTCTCGACGAGCCGACGAACCATTTGGATATGCGCACGAAAGACATTTTGAAAGATGCCTTGAAGAAATTCGACGGTACCGTTATCGTCGTATCGCACGACCGTGATTTCTTGATCGGGTTGGCTGATAAAGTGTATGAATTCACGAATAAGAATATAAAGGAATATTTGGGTGGGGTGACTCACTTCTTGGAAGCGAAAAAGCTAGAGTGTTTCCGGGAGTATGAACAGATGCATCCCCGGAAAGTGCAGGTGGAAGAGAAGGTGGCAGAACAACCCGTTTCCGAGAATAAAGCTGCTTTCGAGGAACGTAAACAGTGGAATAAGGAAATCAAACGTTCGGAGGTGAAAATTGAAAAATCGGAGTTGGAGATTGCCGATTTGGAACAAGCGATAGTGGATGCCGAGGGAAAAATGGCAACAGGGACGATTAGCGATGAGCTACTGAAGACGTATGATGAAGCGAAAAAACGCTTGGAAGCGTGTATGAGAGAGTGGGAAGAAGAGAACGAACGCTTGGAGATGCTGAAATCGAAGGTCGGGAATTAATCGGCAATCGTCAAATCACGAAATTATTAAATTGTAAATTGAATAGGTAAGATGGCAAAGTTTAAACAAGAATGTATTTTCGGAATCCGTGCCGTACAGGAGGCGATACAGGATGAAAAAGAGATTGATAAAGTAATGTTCAGACAAGGGATAAAGGGTGATTTATTCCAACAGTTGTTCGCGTTGGTGCGTGAACGTCAGATTCCGTTCCAGTATGTTCCGGAAGAAGTATTTAAACCGTTTGCCGGACGCAACCATCAAGGGGTGTTGGCTGAGGTTTCCCCGATACCTTATCAAGATATCGATGAGGTAATCGGTAGCGTGGTTGCGGCAGGAAAGACCCCGTTCGTTTTGGTGTTGGACAGAATCACGGACGTGCGCAATTTGGGCGGAATTGCTCGTACGGCGGAATGTGCCGGGGTGGATGCGATTCTGATTCCCAACAAAAATTCAGCGAAAATATCATCCGATGCCATCAAGACATCAGCGGGAGCGTTGTATCATTTACCGGTGTGTCGGGAGAAGAACCTGAAGAAAACAATCCGGGAATTGAAACGGAGGGGATTGACCGTGTTTGCCGCCACAGAGAAAGCCGATAAGTTCTACACCGAGGCAAACATGAAAGACGGATGCCTGCTTATCATGGGATCGGAGGATACCGGTATAGATGAAGAGTTGTTGGCTTTGGCGGACGAACGTATCAAGATACCCCAACTCGGTAAAATCGAATCGCTGAATGTTTCCGCTGCCGCGGCTATATTGATGTACGAAGCCGTACGACAGAGGTCGTAATTTATTATCGATTGTATAACCTTGAGTCGGTAAAGGATTCCCGTTTGGTCAGTTTCAAGTCTCTCAACATGGAAGAACGCACGTGTATCTCGAAGTTGTAGGACTGGTGCTGACCGAATGGCATACAATTGAATACCATTTCCCAACAATGCAAGTCCCGCGTGATACTGAAACTTGTTGAGGTAACTTCATTGGCTTTGAAATCATATCCCGATTGGAAAGATATTTTCCATTTCGGTGTCAACGAGAGATCTCCGTTGATACTTAAAATTTGTCGAATATCTCCTTTTCCCTTGGGGGAGGCCGAAGAGTAAGTTTTGGTATAATTCAGGTTGTACCCCAGACTCAGGTTCCAAGGAACATCAAAATCCATATAGTCATCGTAATAACCGCCCACCATTTCGTTTTTCTTCTCTTTGTTTTTACCGTTGTCACCCGATAGACTAAAGTTACTGGATATGGTAGCGTTTGTCAATCGCCCGATTCCACCGTGGTATTTATTGATTTTACGTCCGTTCCCATCGACAGCGTAAGGATCCAACGTTCCGGAGAAGTTCAAATCGACCTTATTGTTGAATACTTTGGTACGGGCGCTTAAACCGATAGTGGAAAATCTCATGCTATCCGCGAAAGGATTGTAAGAAACCCTTATCTGGAAACTCTCCAGTAGTTTTACTTTTTTGAATTGCTCATCCCCGGTCGTGTCATTATCGTTACGGACTTTCATCTCGACATTGTTGTCCAAGCTGAAACTGATGCTTCCCGATTGTGTGCCGATAGTCGTCTTCGGGGTATAAGGCAATCCCTCGTGAATAGCGTATTCGACGTATTTTTCCCCGTCAAAATATTCCTTCGTGTATTTGCCCAAAGGCTTTAACGCAGGCGTGTAGGACGCCGAGAAAGACGGGCGTATCATGTGACGGATAGCGGCAACCTTACTGCCCGGTTTGAACAAGAACATACCGTAAATGGTCGGCGTGTAGCCAATGGAGGCACTTGCCGAATAGTCATGCGAATAGTTCATACCCGGTATGACTCTTTTGACAACTTGTCCCCCGGCACGGCTGGTATCCGGTATCCATATTTTCTCGAAAGTCTTCGTGTTGAGGTACCCGTTATAGTTTAGAGAAGGGGTAAATGTCACGTCTTTTGCTATTTTGAAAGACAAGCTAAGCGGGATATTGTGCTTGAATCCGTTGTCCCAATCTCTTTCAAAAGATGATTTGAATAGTTTATCCTCTTTTGTCTGGATATTGTTTCTCAGTTCTGCCGAGTAGGAGATGCCGATATTGTCGTACCATTTCATTTCCCCCACCTTGTCTTTTTTACGGAAAGGATAGATTTGTGTCATGCGCAAGCTGATGTTTGGTAGCGTGAGGGAGATAGAGGTGTCCCGACTGTTCTGGCTGTGGCTGAGTGAGCCGCTTAAACTGAAAGGACTTTCCGGCCATTTCTTGCTCCAAGATATACTGGATTGCTTTCGTTGATTGGCAATATCATTTATATTGTTTCCGTTATAGTAATTATTGCTCGCGGAAGACATATCCACCGATGCCGAGAAAGAACTGTAAGGGTTGGCTTTACCGTCTTGCGAGTGAGTCCAGCGGACAGACCAGTCGGAAGATTCCTGATAGTCGGGCAGACCTTTTTCGCTCACGTGGTTCTTACTCATCGTGGCGTTGAATTGCCCGTTGTATTTATATCTTTTTCTATACGTGGTGGCGTATTGCAATCCCCATGAACCGTTGGTATATATGTCCCCCGTGAGAGTCATATCAATATAGTCATTGATATAGAGGTAATATCCACCACCCCGCAGGTTGAAACCTCTCATTCGTTCTTCCCCGTATGTCGGCATGATGATACCTGACGTCCCCTTGTTCGTGATCGGGAAGAAACCGAACGGGATAAACAAGGGCAGGGGAACATCTTCGAGTTCCAAGTAGGTGAAGCCCACGAAGATTCTTTTGTCTTTAATCATTTTCGCCCGGCTCATCCGAAGACGGAAATGAGGATGGTCATGATTGTCACACGTGGTATATGAACCGTGTACCACGCAATACACCGAGTCGCTCATCTTTTTCGTGGTTTGTCCCTGCACGTATCCTTCGCCTTCTTGCGTGATGATTTCTGTAATAAGTCCTTTTTTCGAATCAAAATTATATCTCAACTCTTTTCCCTCGAATTCTTGTGCCCCGTCTTTGAATTTCGGGGTACCTGTAAGTTCTCCGACGGAATCGGGAACCCCGGTAGCGTATGCTTCTTTTTTTTCCATATCCAGTACGATATAATCAGCCTTCAGTTCGCTCGTGAGGTATTTCACGAACCCGTTACCGTACAAGTAAACTTTCTTGCCGTTGATGGAAAATTTCACGGAGTCGTCCGCGTTATAAGTGATTAAATCATTAAATAACGGTTTTGAAACCGTGGAGTCATTCCGGATCGTGTCAATTGCCATACCTGTTGAATCATACACGATACGAATGCTGTCGCCCGGTTGCCCGGACGTGTCGCGGGCGAGGACGGGAAGTCTTTTAGGAGTCGGAATCGTGGTATCGAGATTGATGACAGGCCACTGATCTCTGACTTCTTTCGTGGTGTCACTGACAAATACATCAATTCCGTCTCCGAAAAGAAGCTCGGATGCAACACCGTTGGATGATAGTATTATCGGCAGGGCGATCATCGTTAAAATGATACATTTCTTAATAAAAAGCCCTGTATATAATCTAATTTGCAATTTAATATATTATTTTTGTGACTAATATTGCATGACGCATATAGCATTTTTGCTTTGCAAATGTAAGAAATAATGGTTGTTAATGGTCATGATTCTTTTTAAAAAGTTTTAAATACATGATAAATCAGTGCAGGTTTGTAGGTTTCTTGTTGGTTATCTTTCTGTTAGGGGGAATAAAAACTCTCGATGCTCAAGATAATTTGGGTAGAATTACTTGTATTTGTATTGACGCGGGACACGGGGGGAAAGACCCGGGTGCGATAAGCGGACGCTTGAGAGAGAAGGATATAACTTTGGCTGTTGCCTTGAAGTTGGGGAAAATGATAAAGGATGCTTATCCGAATATCAAAATAGTGTATACCCGAACAAAAGATGTTGCGGTGGACTTGAGGGAACGGGGAAGAATAGCGAATAAAGCAAAAGCGCAGTTGTTCATTTCCATTCACGTGAACAAGTTTTCCAAGTCTACCGTGCGAGGGGTAGAAACTTACGTGTTGGGATTGCATAAATCGGAAGCGAGTTTTCAAGTTGCCATGAAAGAAAACGAGGCGATTCATTACGAGGAAGACTATTCGGTGAAGTACGACGGCTTTGATCCCAAGAAAGCAGAGTCCTACATCATGTTCAATTTTCTGAAGAACAGTCATTTGAAAAATAGTATGGAATTTGCGGCTCCCGTGCAGAATGAACTGGTGAAACGCACGAAAATGCCGGACCGGGAAGTACGGCAAGCCGGGTTTATCGTTTTGATGGATGTCGGGATGCCTGCCGTGTTAATAGAAACGGGTTTTATCTCGAACCCGCATGACCAGAAAATATTGACGTCGGAATCCGGGCAGACAAATTTGGCGCGTGCTATTTTTTCGGGATTCCAATCGTATAAAAATAATGTGGAGCGGAATAGTGTCGTGATAAAGGTGGAAAACCCTGTCACTCAGTCTGAAGAAAAGAAAGTAACCGGAACGGAGAAGAAAAAAACGGAGAATGTTGTTGCTCCTCAAAATAAAAATGACTTATTTTACGCTGTTCAAGTAGCCTCGTCCAAGACAAGAATCAAGGATTTCGAGTATCTGAAGTTGAAAGAAAAGATAGAGGAGTTGAAAGGAGAAGAGCGTTACCGTTATTACGTTGGGAAAACTTCTACCTACGAAAAAGCGTTGGAAAACCAGAAGAGTACCCGAAAGGTGGTGAAAGACTGTTTTATCATTGCTATATATAAAGGTAAACAGATAACGGTCGCGGATGCAAGAAAAATAGAACAAAAGAAGTAAAGAATAAAATTATACTCATGAAACTAAAAAGAGAAGCCAAACTGGCATTAACTGCAATAGCTGCGGTGCTTATTTTAATCTGGGGAATCAATTTTCTGAAAGGCTCGTCATTATTTGAATCCAAAAGTATATTTTACGGGGTATATAATAGCGTGGAAGGATTGAAAGTATCCAGTGGTGTCGTGTACCGGGGATATCAGGTGGGGCAGGTCATCTCTATTCAGTTCACGGGTGAACGGTATGATAAAGTGCTGGTGAAGTTCTCCGTCAACAAGGGATTGGAGTTACCTTCCAATAGTTTGGCGATGATTCAGAGTGCCGATCTGATGGGTTCCAAGGTGGTGGATTTGATTCCGGGCGATTCTCCCGTTTTTGCCGTTAGCGGTGACACGTTGACTTCTAAAATAGAACAGGGATTGATGGAGCAGGTAAGTCGTCAAATGCTGCCTTTAAAGCAAAAAGCGGAACGTCTTCTGGGTTCTCTCGATTCCGTTATGGTTATTGTACAAGGCGTCTTCAATGAAGAAACCAAAAAGAATTTGAGTAATAGTTTTGCCAGTATAGATCGCACTTTACGGAATCTTGAAGGTGCTTCCGGTAATTTGGATACACTGATGCAGTCGGAATCTGCGCGTGTCAGCGAGATATTGCGGAATATAAATAGTATTACGGCCAATCTGTCGGATAACAATGAAGAAATATCCAATATACTGGGTAACTTCTCGGCGATCAGCGATTCCTTGCGTGGTGCCAGTTTGGGTGAGATGTTGACTAACGTCGATAATATACTTGCACATGTTGATACGATCTTTGCTAAAATAAACCGGGGAGAGGGAACGATTGGTGCTCTCGTGAATGATAATGACCTTTATTATAATCTGAATCAAGTGAGTGAAAATCTCAATCGTCTGTTAGTCGAATTCAGGTATAACCCAAGACGCTTCATTAACCTTTCCTTAATAGATTTTTCTTCCGGCAAGATCGGCTTGGATGAGTACGGAATAGTGATTTTCGAGTCGTCCGAACGTCTGGATATAAATTCGGAATTATATGTACAAAACTCTGGATTAAAGGAGATTAAGTATAAAGATAAGTATCTGTATATAATTGATAGTTTCAAGAAATTGAAAGCCGCGCAACGGAAATTAGATGATGTTATGAAACGTTACAAAGACGCTTATATAGTTAAAATTGACTTTGTCTGAAAAATAGAATGATTCTAAATAATGCATGTAAGGCATCTATTTTTATTAACATAAACCGAAACTTTTTAAAACTCTATTTTGATATTTCGAATCAATTTTTAGACCTAAGACTTAAAGCTTTATCTAGGAAAATCGCTCAAAATATTGTTACGTTTATGTTAAGATTACAAAGGCAATTTTGTAATGCGGTCAATATGTAACAAATGAATTAATCTATTGAGTGTTAGTGTGTTATGTCTAAAAGATTGATACCTAACCCGTAAGCCATTCTTGGTAAAAAGCAAGCAAAAGGCTCATTTTTTTTAGAGAAATATTTTTTCGAATTTAGCGTTCTATTTCATATAGGATGAATAGGGAATAAAACGATATATATAAATGAAAAGGGATTGTAAAAGTGTTTGGTCGGAATGTCTGGACCTAATTAAAGAACAAGTGGCGCCAAGAACATTTAAAACGTGGTTCTTGCCTATACGTGCTTTGAACTTTCAGCAGGACGTGTTGACAATTCAAGTTCCGAGTCAATACGTGTACGAGTGTCTGGAAGAACACTTTGTGGAGATTTTGCGGAAAGCTATTCGTACCGTGATCGGTCCGAAAGCTAAACTGGAATATTCTGTTGTGGTAGAGGAGAGTCACCCTCGTGACCCGATATCAGTGACGATGTCTTCTACGCACGTGAAGAAGGTTGAGCCAAGTACCGTTTATCTGAACGGTAAAACAGGAGATAATGCCCCGAAAAATCCTTTTGAGCGTAATAATAATCGTGTACAGATTGACCCGCAACTGAACCCTTCCTATACATTGGATAGTTATATAGAAGGTAGCTGCAACCGGTTGGCAAAATCTGCCGCGGTAGCTATTGCCCAGAATCCCGGTGGAACGGCTTTCAATCCTTTGTTGATATACGGGGGCTCCGGTTTGGGTAAAACGCATCTGGCACAGGCAATTGGTATGGAAGTAAAGCAAAACCACCCGAATAAGGTGGTGTTGTACGTGACAACCAATGTCTTCCAGACGCAATTCACGGAAGCCGTGCGCAAGAACGAGATTAACGATTTCTTGCACTTCTATCAATTGATAGATGTGTTGATTCTGGACGATATTCACGAGTTGGCGGGGAAGACTGCCACGCAGAATACGTTTTTCCATATATTCAATCATTTGCATCAATCCGGTAAACAATTGATATTGACATCCGATCGTTCCCCGGCAGAATTGAGCGGTTTGGAAGAGCGTTTGCTCTCTCGTTTCCGCTGGGGATTGTCGGCAGAGATAAAAGCCCCGGATTACGAAACGCGGGTAGCGATAGCCCGATACAAAGCCCGTAAAGACGGTATTGATTTCTCCGACGAGATATTGGAGTATATATGTAAATACGTGTGCACCAACGTGCGGGAATTGGAAGGAGCCATGATTTCTTTGTTAGCTCAAGCTACTTTTAATCATCGGGATTTGACGATAGATGTCGTTAAGGATATTTTGGGTAAAATGGTCAAAGACCAGAAAAAGGAACTGACCGTGGAATATATACAGGAAGTTGTTTGCCAACACTTCAATATGGCACCCGAACTGTTGCAGGAAAAAACACGCAAACGGGAAGTGGTGCAAGCCCGCCAGTTGGCGATGTATTTCAGCAAGAATTACACGAATGCCTCGTTGGCTTATATCGGGAAGCTGATAGGACGTAAAGATCACACGACGGTATTGTATGCCTGTAAGGCTGTCACCGACATGATGGAAACGGATCGTGCTTTCCGTGCCCAAGTGGAAGAGTTGCAAAAGAAACTCTATTGCGCGAATTAATTTCTCATGGAAGAGGATAAATATAGAACAGTAAACGCGATTGCCGAAGGCCTGTACAAGGAGAAAGGCAGTCGCTTTATTTCTTTTATTTACCCGGTGAAGACAGAGGAAGAGATTAAAGATATCCTGACAGAGATAAAAACCAAGTATTATGATGCCCGTCATCATTGTTATGCCTATTGTCTGGGGGCAAACCGGGAACGCTTTCGGGCGAATGACGACGGGGAGCCTTCCTCCACGGCAGGGAAACCCATTCTGGGACAAATCGTATCCAACGATCTTTCCAATGTTCTCGTGGTTGTCGTGCGTTATTTCGGGGGGATAAAACTCGGTGTATCCGGTTTGATTCAAGCGTACAGGGATGCCGCCGCCAATGCCATCCTCCATGCCGAGATTGTCGAACGCACGGTGGATGAAGAAATTCGTATCCGTTTCACCTACGTGGTGATGAATGACGTGATGAAAGTACTGAAAGAAGAAGAACCGGAAGTGCTATCCCGGAATTTCGAAATGGAGTGCGAAATGACTCTCTCTATCAGGCAGAAAGATATGCCCCGGTTGAAAGAACGCTTGTTGAAAATAGAGTCGCTCGCGATTGAAGAATAGTTCGTGAAAGCTTATCCGTGTTGTATCGCCATATTTTTTTCATAAAAAAAGCCCCTTGTCTTTGGGAGTTTAAATAGAATTACTATCTTTGCATCCGCAATTGAGAAACACAATTGAAGGATTCAATAGCTCAGCTGGTAGAGCACAACACTTTTAATGTTGGGGTCCTGGGTTCGAGTCCCAGTTGGATCACCGAAGAGTCTGAAAATGACTACATTAAAAAGATAAAGCCTAAGAATTAGATTATTTTTAGGCTTTTTTTTATTTCCTTAAAGACCAAATAAGTCCTTGTTTAGTTCATGATTTCGATCAATGTCGATAGTGTCCTCTGCATAGGTGAATTCGGTGATAATGGGAAAATCTTCCAGCTCAAGTGTGCTGTTTCATTTCGAATCGCGCACGCATCGGATTGGTCCTGCTACTGATTTTACATAGTAGAAATAGAATTGATATTCGAATATATGGAACAGGCTATGATCCTTATGGATATGTAAAATATTCACTCGGTTATCTGTGTCCGTGGTTGCATTATGATAGTTTCCGCAACTATTTGAACGAATGCCTCCTCCATCACCTACACGTGTTCCCTGTACCGGAAAATAAGATGTCGGACCGTCTTTCCATTGCTGCATATACATATTCATTCCATATCCGTCTGGAAACTTGTCGTCATAATTGATATCACTCATAGATCCCGGATTGAGTCCTGTATTTGTAAATTCGAGCCACAATTCACCCGAGGCAACCCTCCAGCCCGTGGGGCAGGGGTCGAAAATGGATTTTTCCGTTCCGTAGTTATCGTATATGTGTACATTATTATTTTGATTAATCGTGTAGCCCTTCATTCCCTCGGAGGCTGGTTCCAGTCCACCCCAAAGTTTATTGTCGCTTTCTCCTACCGGACACCAGTCTCCATTATTGAAATAGCTACTCTTTGTTTGTACATAAGATTCACCTCGCTTCACCTCGTTTGTTCCACAGATGAAAACCGTGGGGTTGGCTATGGCGTGTCTGATGGCTCCGGTTAGGGTATTTCCAATCACCGAATGGAACAGCTTGTTTTCATCGATATCGGATGTCTTGTGCACTTCAATCTGGTTGGAGCTGTCATAGTGTATATCTGTATGTTCGTCATTATAATCCTGATATGCATTTGTAATATTGCGTAAAGGAGGGAACGGATCTTTTCGTCCCCATTGATACAACATACCGAAAGCCTGTGTCATTTCATTCGGATACCGATAAAGACCATTTCCTGTACCTTTTTGATTCTCCGCCAGCGCACCGAGGTTGCATGGCATAACGGCATAGCCTTGAACGCGTGGCTTCTCGGGATATATGCCGTTCTTGTCCCAATCGTATGTGTAATAAGTAACGGCTTTGCCGAGATTGTCCGGTTCATGGTCAGTAACCCAGATGTGCCAAGACCATATAATGTTTCCCTTGCTATTGTAAGCACCGATCAAGGCATTCCCTTTCTTTTGTGTTCTAACATAGATTTTCTGATGAATGTCGCCTGTGTTCTCACCGAGTTGCACCAGCGTTCCATTCGTATTATCACCGATACAGTCTTTGGTTTGCCAGATAATGCCGACACGGGCTATTTTCAGGTTCTCGTCATGAGGGCTTAAATAGTCTGCAAAATTGTATCCGCCTCCTGTCTCTACACGGTAATAGGGTTCAAAAGAGAGGAAACCGTTGGGTTTTACAACAAAACAATTGGACGATGGATTGTTTTGGCCTTTTTCTCCTGTGATAGTCAACGTTATGCGGTAAACTTGATTACGTTGTATATTAAAATTATTAAGTGAGTTTCCCCCGGGATAAGCTACATAGAGATATCTTTCGCCACCGATTTCGGTGGTTATATCCACCACAAGTGCGTTGGAGGGGGCGGCATCAGACTTGTTACCACCCTGAGTTTCTGTTTCCCCTTGCAGGTTTTCCGGGACATAGAAAACAGCCCATTCCTTATCTTCATTCTTTTCCAAGTCCGAAGCGGCAAAGGCTATAGAGCTGAATGTTGTTCCATCAGGGAATGGAACCGCATTCATCGGCTCTTCCTGTCCATCTCCGGCCAGTGTCTCCACCCGGCAAATATTGGGAATTTGTCTTACGTTGACATTGTTCAGTTCCATTCCAGCCTTCAGCATTTCTACTTTTACTTTGAGTTTAGCATACATACGTGTAACCGGTACAGTGACCGTAATACCTGTCGTTATCTCAACCTCCTCGCTTGCTCCGGCCATTGGGATCGACACCTTGTCTATCGACCGAGCCGGGAAAGCGGTAGGCAAGGTTTGCTTTTTCAGTTGTTCCAATTTTTTGAACGTTTGCCATGAAGCATCCGTGCCATCGTTAGCCCAGTTGTCATAGCCCGTGTTGGTTACGACATATACGATGGATGGAACTCCTGCTTTCAGATATACGGGCAGGTCTTGCAACATCGTTTGGTCATTGATGGTGTAGTAACGAGGCTTTATCAACAGTTCTTGTGTTGTTGCGTCATATTGGAATACCCAGATGTTGTGTATCTCTTTTTCTTCCGAAGTCTCCTTTTCGGGAGTGCTGCTTGGTATGGATGCCCTTGTATTTGCTTTTGTCCCAATGACAAATGCATTGACGGACAAATTCAATACAGCTTCCGTCAGTTCGCCCTCATCAAGGACTGTTCCGTTTGTTTCACTTGCCTCCGGTTGAAGTTCGTCTATGCAACTACCCATTGTGATGGTTGCTAATAAGAGTACGAGTAAGAAGTAATGTTTCATATCAGTCAAAAGTATATTCGTTGTCATAAGCATATTTCCATTCCTGCACGTTCACCGAGAGTCTGTTGTTGCGGACAGTGATGGTGAAACGGTAGAGGTTATTGCGGGTGACGTTGAAACGCTGGGCATTGTCGTTATTATCTGTCTTGCCACTCTCGTCGTATCTCGCGAAATAGACTTTGTGCGGTTCGTCCTCACCGGTCTGGGCATCGAGTCTTGCTTCAATGCACGAGTATTTGTCGCCTGCGTTAATGTTTTGGTATTCGGGCAGGTAGGCAATCCATTTCTCGTATTTGTTTCCGTCAGTATCTATCCACCGGTTTGCGAAGTGAAAATTTTGTATTTTTTCTTCCGTGTCGTTGCTGTTCTCCACGAGGTGCAAGTCACTAACATAATCACTGTTCCACTCACCGCCGTGATCGTAGTCCTCTTGCGAGAAAACGTCTTTCGGGGCACAGTATCCCTTTTTATTATAGCGACGGATTTTCACCTCGCTGAATGATAAGTCGAAATGTTCGTCCGTTTTGAGTATCACCTCCACCTTTGCCATGGCACGGAGCAAGGTGACAGGCTCGGGTAGCAATGTGGCCTCTCCGGGCTTGAACTCTATATTATCGTATTCGTGGACACCATAGAAAGGAATTAGCCGTTTCGGTCCCAACTCGAAAGAAGAAAAACTATCGAATTGTCCCCATCCGGCATCACAGATGTCCGCGAGTAACGTTTCTCCGGTCTTCATCATATCATCGCCATATTGCGGCCAGTTGGCAAGTACGACCATCTTGAAGTTTTCGTGATTGGTCAAAGAGGCGGGAGCCTTGCCAAGCACGCTGTAATCCCGGTAATCGCTTCCTTCGGTCACCACGAAACCGGACGGTTCAAAACGGGCGATGAACTTATTGTCTGAAGTGAAGAAATAAATCCTGTAGTTGTTGTTCTCTATGTCTATATAGTTTTCATAGGTATCGCCGACCTCGTAGCCTTCAGTGGCCTTTGGGCTTCTTGCGGGTAATCTGAGGCCGATGCTGAGAGTTGTTTCTTTATCGGGTATATCGAAGGTTTCCGTGTCATGGCTACACGAGGTGTTCCACAACCCAAGAAACATCAGAGTTCCCGTGATGATATGTTGTGCCACATTTTTCATTTGCATTCCTCCTATTACAATTCGCTGTTTTGCAGTACTACTTTCCAAGAGTTGATATAAATGTAGGCATCAAGCCAACGCTCACCTTCATCGAGGAAAAACATCATGTCGTACACGTCCTGCCTGTCGAGATACTCTTGATCGCCCATATCCCGGTTATAGAAACCTTTCACGAGCAAGGCATAATCGATAAGGGGAATGGAGAAAACTGTTTTTCCTGTTTCCTTGTTGGTCACGGTGAGCCGTTTTTCCTGTCCTTTCACTAGGCGCGGCACGGTCAGTTCAGCTATGGTCGCACTGAAAGCGGTACGAGGTGCGGTCTGTGTTTCTTCGGTCTGGGAGTCCATGCCCGCTTCCCCGGAGTCGGTATGCCATGCGTAGAAAGTCACCGGCTCGTCGGGCAGCAGCGTGTTGTCCCAATCCATGCTTCCGTTAGTGCCGGTGATAGTGAAAACGAATTTGTCTTTGTCCACGGCTTCTCCCGAAAGGTGTTGTAATACCACTCGCACGTTGTTGGTGTTCTTCACCAGCGGTACGGTATAAGTGTACGTACCTTCGGTTTCACCGAACGTCTGTTCCGGCAGCCAGCCGTGGAACAAGCGATCGAGATCTTCGGTAACGAATGCCTTGTTCTCGGCATCGTGTTGCCTTTCAAGCGTGCAGGTCAGTTCTTTGCCGACGGTTGTTTCCGGTATCGAGAAAGAGCCTTTGTCGGTAGTACCACACCAAACAAGCAGGTCGTATTTGCCCGGTTCTACATCTACAGTCATGACATAGCCATCGGTTGCAAGGGCTTCTCCTTGTTCTGTACGTTGCCAAACCACTCTGCCGTCGGCAGCGAGCAGGTAAAGTGTCACTACGTTCACCTCGTGGGCAAAAGCATCGGCAAACTTCATGTTGTAATCGTAACGGAACTTCACACGGTAGTTTACCGAGCAATCACCCTCACCGTCATAGATTAAGCTGTTGCAGGCGTATAGCATCGAAGCGCAAGCGATGGCTGCCATCAACTTGCAGCTTGTTTTTCTTATGTAAGACTGTATATCCATTTGACTTATGTTGTTTTATTCTCTCTATAAGCGCTTTTCTAAAACCATTCCATGCGGGGAAAAACCTCATGGAATGGTTGTTTGTAAGATAAGGATTACTTCAAGCAAATTAAAGTTCCACGTTTTGGCTGACAATTTTCCAAGAGAGGATATTGATTTTCGCACCAACGTAATAAGTGTCACCGTCCGGATCGCCGGGAACGATTCTTTCGTCTTCGTCAAAAATACCTTTACCAATCTTTTCCAATTTGTCGATGGTAACTACATAGTGGTGATTGCGCACCACGCCGTATTTGGCTTCTGGAATAGTTCCGTTTGCCGCGATAGCGCCATTGTTGAGGTGTTCGATAGGAATATTGTAGTACATCAATCCGCCGTTGTAAGCAATGGCGCCCGCGGAAGCAGCAGCCAAATTATCGTTAAGACCGGTGATGCTTTGATTCGAGTAAGTGGTGCCGTCTTCTTCATATAACGGGGTTGCATTCTCATTCGTAAATACCACTTTCACTTTCCCGTCACCCACGTTCTCCAACTTCACATACTCTCTGCCAATTTGGGTATATTTAGTATTACCTTTATCATCTTTGCCGTCTTCATACCACACGTTCAGTTGGTTCTTCGTCTTCAGTATGTTAAGCACGTATTCGAGAAAAGAGTCTTGTTTGAAAAGCACACCGTTGTAACGTACGAGGTCTAGTGCATTGCCGCTTGCATCGCAAACCTTGGCTTTCAACAAGATGCTTGTGACGGCAGAAGGAAAGTTGGCGGTAACGATGGTATTCGTGTTGGTGTTCTCGGCGCAATAGGCAGGGGCTTCCAATTCGGTTAAGTCATTTTTCAAATCGACATAGTTCAGGTATTGGGAATTGGCAGGGATTCCTGCGGCATTTTCAGGATAGCCGGAAAAACCGTAGTTGAATGACTTGCTCCAATGGCTACGGTAGTCGGTCGGTCTGTTCCATGTAAAGCCCAAAGCATCATTCGTCCAAGTTACATCCATGTTCTTGACCATGTATGATTTCTTCGCCGTGGCATTCAATTTCCATCCGAGCAATTCCACGTAAAGGTCTTCCGAAGCGATATTACCGCTTCCGGCCGAGTTGTCTTCGCCTGCCACGGTGACTTTTATCGGGTAACGTCCGTTTGCATCCTTTGGGAGTTCTCCGGACACATTCAAGGTTACTTTGGCTGCCAGACGCTCCACGTAGACAGTCATTGCGTTAGTAATGACATTCACGTCCGTTACCGGTTCAAGAGAGAAATTTTCCTCTTTAACTTCCGTCACGAAATATTTTGCCCGATTAGCTTCGGTGTAACTCGTGGTACTCATCGTAAAGTAATTGGTCGTGACGTCATTGGTGGTTGTCGGGTAATAAATGCCTTCCGCGTTATTGTCCGCGAGTGCCGTTTGCATTTCATCGAGCGTTTTCCCATACACGAAGTTATCCGGTTTGTTAAGCACCGTTACCATGTACTTGGGATACTCCTTTTTGTCCAGCCCTTGCAGCACAACAACATTGTTGCTCTTGAATTCAATGTTTTCGGCTGGGGTTGTCACTGAGGCGTTGCCATCCGTCCAAACATCGCCTTGCGTTACGAATACGCCGTCGGCATCATAAAAATAAAAGTAAACGTTTTTTACGGACTGTTCGTTTGTTCCGTATTCAAAGTCACCTTCTTGCGCCCTTGTAAGGGAGCTTGCATCGGCGAGGCGGATATTGATGTACGCTTTATCGCTTGTGAAAACATTCGGCGTTTCATTTAGAATGAGTTCCGATTCATCGTTCGAGCATGCACACAATGCAGTACACGCGAACAGACCTAAAAATAATTTATTCATCTTCATAATGTGTATAATTTGATTTTATTAATGATATATTTTCTTGTTCGTATTTAGTGTTTACCATTTTCAAGCTGTTCAAGCGTGGTGCAGGCTTGCTCTAGTCCTAGTGATTTCGCCTCATTCAAGTAACGTCGGGCATTGTCGTAATCCTTTTGCCGGATGGCCAGTGCACCTCGGGCATAAACAGCTTCGGGTGAATTGCCCGCCTTGGCAAGGTAGCGCTTTGCGCCTGTGAGGTCGTCACGGCGCATGGCGGCATTGGCGGCGTTCAGGTTGGCAATGGAGTCATCCGGGAACATGCGCACCGCTGTCTCAAACACCTCGGCGAACTCATCCGTACCGGGTTCATACTCCTGTGCGGCAAGGTAAAATTCGTTCAGGCTCAGTTTCTGCGGTCGTTCACGCATGATTCTTTTTATCTCCTCCACGTCGCTGTAACTGCGGATGGTATAGGATATGCGGTAGTCGGTGCGGCGCAACGCCGGATAACAATTCTGTAACAGGAAGCGGTATTCCGCCGGATAGTCATGTTTTATTTTCAGTTCTTTGGCATCCGGTTTCAAGTCGCTGTCTATCAAAGCTATGATTTCCGTGCGGTGTTCAAGGTTCGACCGTTCCACGTAGCGGCGCAATCCTGCCCAATCTTCCGGTTCGTGGTCGGTTATTATTACATCACCTTCAAACCGGTAGAGTTGCTGTATATGTTTCTTCAATGCGGCGGTACGTCCGATAGCCAACTCTTTATTATGCGCGTAAGGACTTTCGGGCGAAGCGTAACCTTTCAGCCATACCGAAGTGATGGTTATGTCTGCATCGCTTCGCACGGAGTCTATCGATGACTGTATTTTCTCAAGTTCGGCGGCGTTGTGTCGATAGTTCGGATAAATCACCGTTTGATCTACCGGAAAGTCGATGAATGCCGAGCCTTCGAGTGAATCCCGTTTTTCGATCAGCCCTTGCGGATGTGCATATACCAGTTCGGGGAAAAATGCCTCTGTGTGTCGTCCGAGCGTACCATTTTGCTCTGCCAACAAAGTGTGGCAACACCCGTAGTCGCTGCGGCGAAGCAATAGCACGCAGCCGTTCATCCATTCGGCGTATGGTACCATGTTATGATATTCGATGGTATTGGGCTTCTCCGAGACCTTGTAGCTCTTTTCATCCTTACCCGACAGCATACTCTCGCCGTTGCGTATATAGAAGTAGTAACGGCGTCTGCCGTAGATCCCTACCGATTGCAGGTCGAGCGAGTCGTTACCATTGACTAGCCATGGTGTAAGAAGCACAGCACGATTATTGTCCACGTCGAGTCCGGACAAATCCAAAAGCATATCTATGGTGATGTACTTGCCGTTACGTTCTATTCTAAGATTTTCCACGGAAACATCATCCACGATATCTTCTTTCCGCGTGTCGGTTCCGGTTTGCGCTTCCGTTACCACAACTATGCCCAAAAAGGCTGATAGGATACATAATGTCTTTTTCATTTTGCACACGATTAAAATACATAAACAAGATTAATAGCCGCTTTCGTCGGTCCCACGTAGTGGTGCGGCTTGTTCCTTTCTGTTCTTCTGCCGCACCCGGCACACTCGAAGCGGTCATAGCGTGTATAGGAATATCCAAAGCCAATTTCCGCCTCAAGATTCCAATGCCGTCCCAGTATCCACGTGTAACCATAAGCGATACCTGCACCGACGAACCAGCCCTGATAACGGGAATCCTTCAGTTTGCGGGCATCCGTGCCGAGGAAGTTGATTCTTCCGTCAAAACCTCCGATGTTATACTGTCCGCCATGAATGTGAGCACCCACAAAGTGCCCCGAGAACCGGTCGCAGAACCAGTATCTGACTTCAGGTTGAACAGCCCAGTGTTTCCAGTGCCGGTCGTGCGAGAGCGTCCACGCGTTGAACTGTCCCGTAACGTCCAAAGTCCATTTAGGCGCGAATCCGACCTCTATTCCAAAATTCGGGTTCAGGAAAGCGTCCGCCAGAACATTACTCTTGACAGCCACGTTCTGGGCTTTGACACCCTGCGTTATACCGGCGATGGCAACTACCAGCAGAACAAACATTCGTTTTATAATTCCATAGTTCATACTTTATTGTTATAGTTAATAATTCCATTGCAAACTTTACTGTCTGTCCTTGTATTAGGCTTAAGAGGGCAGTTGCAGTTTCCTTGCTTTCTTTTTTATTCTACACAAAGAAACGATGCGTTTGTTGTCGCGTAATGCCAAAACGTATAAATCATTATTGGTAAAATCGTAATGTTCATTATATGCAAACTGCAATTTTGTAACGGATATGTCAAATCATAAAAGTCAAACTCATTTTTTTAACGTACGGAATCATTATTAACAGTTATAATGCCTATAAGTACAGTAAATTAGATTATCTTTGTATATCACAATGCCGGAGTGTATATGGCTGTCTACCCAAGCAATTTTAGTCACCGGGAAAAACCGGCAGAAATATACATTCGAGAAGAATAATTTGAATTCGATTGACATGGGAGCATTTGTCACATATAGCAACTTGATAACCTATATTTTACCAATATTTTGTTCGGCCATATGTTCAGTCTTTACCTTATTACTGTTATTGAATTATCGTAATCTTGCCGAAAGGAAATTAAGGCGGGTAGTGAGTATTTATTGTATTCTGATAGCCGTATGGTGGTCATCCGTTTTGTGGCATGCTCTCTCTGGCGATTCGATATTCCTTCCGGTCGATATTCCTTTTGCCCTGTCATATATCTACATTCCCGTATTGTTCTATAACATTGTTTATTACTTGACCTATTTAGAGGACAAAAGAAATTTTCCCGTGCTGAATTACCTTTGGCCGGTACCCACGTTGGCAATAATCTTGATAGCGGCAGTCCGAGTATCGCCTCTCGGGGAAGAAATTTTTACCGGATTGTCATTGTTCGAGCGATATATGGAGTTTTTTATATTCAGCTCTTTACTGCGGTTTGTCATGGCGGTTGTCTATATCGTTCCGACCGTCCTGTTATTGTCGCGGTATTATAAACAGACTGTACTTCAAAAGACCGACACGGATCGAAAATATCTCAGTATAAAATCATCACGTTGGCTCATCGTGTTTTTCATACTTTCCATCGCGATATTGCTGATTGCGTTTTTGCCTATGTTGGTCGGCACAAGCCAATGGCTTATCCGGCTGAACGCGTTATGCATTATGGCACAGGAAATATTGCTTGTATACCAAGTTATCCGTAGACAATATCTCTCTTACAAAACATTCGATTTGTTTCCGACCAACGAAAAGAAAACAGGAAACAACGGTTTGAGTGCCAAACAGCGCCTTGCGCCGGACAACGCACGCGGACAATTGAACAAGAGGGTATTCGAAAACTATTTGTCTCAACAAAAACCATATCTCGATCCTGATTTCAAACTGATTGATATGGCTGAGGTGATGGGGGTAAACCGTACTATCATGTCCAATTTTATCAATCAAACTTATGGCATGAATTTCAGGCGTTACTTGAACCAGTGGCGAATCAAGGAGTACCAGATTTTGATAGAGCAGCCTTCGAACGAACGTAAAAATCCGTATCAGGTAATGGTCATGGCGGGATTCAAAGACTCCAGACATTTTCAGCGTGCGATCCAATTGGAGAATACATATAAAGAACAATCTGACCAAGAACCATAAATAAATAGAAAGGATGAATCAAGATATCGGACGTGCAATAGTTTTTTCAATACCCGTGGTAAGCGCTGCGGTCAGCTTGATCATGATTTTGCTCGACATAACCCGCTCTTCCAATACGGTCAACCGGAAGATACATTACAGCATACTCACTGTATACTGTCTGATCATGCTGTACTGGAGCGGACTGGTTATGCATTCCATTGCCCGTGACGCTTTCATAGCATACCTGCCTGTTTTCTTTTCCTCGTTCAGCTTTATTCCCATATTTTTGTACTTGATCACCTATATTATTACGGGAACAGGCGAACGGAAACGTTTCCCCGCATATCATTTCATCCTTCCGTCGTGTTTGACCGTCACTATCTACGTGGTAGCCTTTATAGTGCCGTTCCGGCAACGATGGACAGCTATTTATGATAGCGATACAAGTTTGACAACCGCGATTATTGACATCACGTTTGTCGTCTGTATTGTGCTGAGCGTTTTATACTCCGGGTTGAGCTTGCTCCGCATAAAGTCGTATAAACGTCAGGTAACCGATTATTCCGCTGATATCTACCGGATGTCGTTGGATTGGTTGTCCTTTATTATCCTTTTTAGAGTCGTGCTGCAAACCTTGCCGATAGCCGGATTAATATTGGGCATCGAATTATTCAATAAGGTGGGGGGAATCTGGGCATTTACAACATTGCCGGCGGTCTTTACCCATATCGTGCTGTGCCTGAATATCCTTTCGGAGAATTACGTGATTATCGAACCTATTACTGCCAAAGAAAAGGAAATGACCGCTTCGGGAAATTATGCGCAACTGGGGCGGCAGCGGGTAGAGGAGTATTTGGAGAATAAGAAGCCTTATCTAAATCCGGAATTCAAAATAACCGACATGGCCAAAGACCTTATTTCCAACAGGACATATATATCGGCTTTCATCAACCGAGAATATGGCATGAATTTCAACCGTTTCGTCAATAATTACCGGCTGAAGGAAGTAGAAAGATTACAGTCGGAGGCCGTACAAAGAAAGCAAAAAATATCTTCGTTGGATATTGTTATCCATGCCGGGTTCAGTAATTACCGCAGTTATTTCCGGGCTAAGAAAATGGTGAAAAACGATGCCATTCCCATAGAATAAAATGTAGTTAGATTTTCAGTAACGGTAGCTGATTCAGCATATTTTTGATTTTGATCGCGATACGCGGCATAGGTTCTGCCACGGTAAGGCCGACCAAATCGTATTCGGCGGCGATATCGTTTATTACCCGGACGACTTCCTTTATTTTCATTCCGTTAGGTTCTACTCCCACGCCCGCGATGATTTCAGCGGGATCCAGTACATCCAGATCGAAGTGGACGACTACTTTAGATGCTCCGCTTGCTTTCAGCCATGCCATGATCGCGAGGCTGTTATCTGCCACTTCACCGGGGGAGAGTCCTTTTATTCCCAGTTCCTTTTGCCGTTCCTGCATACCTTTATCCCATGAACGAACGCCGACGCTCAACGCTTTCGAGGTGTCAAATTTACCGGGCAATGTACCGATGATTTCCTCGTCGCCCATTCCGAGGCAGGCCGTCAGCGCCATGGCGTGATAACCTTTGTAGATTATTTTTGTGGTAAAAAGAAATTATGTACGAGAGAAAAATACCTTTTGATATCGACTGCGGGATAAAAATAGCCATGGAAGTCATGGGAGGAAAGTGGAAAAGCTGTATTATTATAGAATTGGACAAGGGAGCCAAACGTCCCAGCGAATTGCATCGGTTGTTCCCGGATGCCAATCCCCGCGTGATTAATCAACAATTGAAGGAACTTGAAAAGTACGGCATTATCGAGAAGAAAATATATGCCGTACTTCCGCCTCATTCCGAATATTCGCTCACGTCGACGGGCAAAACACTTATCCCTGTCATTGACAAGCTGGAAGAATGGGGGGATTTTTTCCGCCCGACGATGAAAAAGATTCTTGAGGCAGAGGGGGGCTTCTAATTCGCGAAACTTGTGTCGGGGAGCGAAGCGGGTGCCGTGCACGAGCGGGAAGCCCGATTATAAAGCTCTTCGCAATGAAAATGAACACAAAGCCATAGCCCATGCAAGTTTGGCTTTCGGTTTAATGAAAACGTTGCATTTCCTCTGTGCCGGCTCCTGTACCTTTATACTTGTTTTCCTTGTGGTTGAACCGGTAACTTACGGTCAATTTGATTTGGCGCGTATTGTCTTTGACAGCCCGATATTCCGAAGTTTTTCCGTCATAGAAATAAGAGGCATCTCGCATGGTATGGAATAGATCGTTGCCTTCGAGCAGAATATTCCATTTGCCTCCTGCAAACTCTTTGTTGAAACTGGCATTCATATACCAAGAAGATTTCATCTTTCTGTTCTGAATATAACCGTCGCTGTCCCAACCACCGTCGATACGAAGTAAAAAAACTGCCGGCAGTGTAATGGCATTTTCCCAGCTCAGATGGAGGAGCGTTCCGTCCATGTTTTTCGGCTTGCCCAGATATTCGATGTCTAACCATTGTGTGTTGCCGGCGACCGACCACTTGGGCTGCCATACCCCGAAAGTAGGGGCATAGGCGGCTGAAAAAAACAACTCGTCGCGCGATTTTTCGTTTCGGAATTTATTGACGGTAATCTTCGGATCGGCGTCCAACTGCTCGAATGCGAAAAAAATATCATCCTTGTAGTGGTTGTAGCCGACCAGAACTTGCAGGTTGTTTCGCCAGATTGCCCCGAAACTTACGGAATTGATATAGGTGGGTTGCAGATCGGGAGTTCCGCTCAGATACGTGAGTCGGTTGCCGTAACTTACCGCACTGTTTAGCATTTCGTACATGGGACGTATCGTCTGAATACGATAGTCCAGCGACAACTGTGTCTTGCCGACGGCGGCATTCAGCGAGACGGAAGGGAAGAAATTGTCGTAAAACTTGCTCCGGTCGGCTTGAAACAGCCCGTTCTCATAAAAATCATACGTCACATGTTCATAGCGGAACCCCGCATTAACGTTTACCGGTCCGAAAGCCGCTTCGTAGCCCGTGAATACGGCCACGTTTCCGTCGGTTATCTTATCGTCGGAAGCTGTGATGATTTCTTCGAATCCGCTCGACTGCGACCGTCTGTACGTGTCGGTATATTCCGAACCCAGCGACAGCTTTCCTTTCCACACGGGATAGGAAAGCACGAGCTTTCCTGCAAACAGGCGGTTGGTGTAGTTGTCGCTCGTTCCTAAGAGATAATCCTCGTGGTTCAGGCTTCGGTCTGCCACCTCGCTGCTCCCGCTGCCGTCGCCCAGCAAAGCATCGGCATTGAAATCGATAGTCAACTTGCCGACCTCTCCTGCATAGTAAGCATTGACGTGATGGGTCGACGATTTTTGCATTGCAGTTTCCGATGTATTCCAACTGTCAAATGGGCGGTCATCGATAAATACGTCCGTCAGATTCCGGTTGGCGGTTTTATAGCGTGGCATCGAGGTCAGTTCGTACATGCTTCCGAGCGAGTGGCGGGAGTTGATTTCATAATTGGTCCCTATCTGTCCGAAATAACCTTGATTAGAGCCTTTGTCTTCCGATGTAGCAGCCTGTGTCCATCGTTCATCAACACGAGTTTCGATGTCGGTGACAGCCGTTTGGTGAGGATGTGTCAGGTCGTAACGGAACGAACCGAAAAGCGAAAGGCCGCCTTGTCGGTAATTCATGTCTAATTGTTGGGACGTGTTGAATTTATCGGCATAATCGACCTCCGAACTGACGCTTATCCCGAAACCATCATCCGAATTTTTCTTTGTCTTGATTTTCAATACCGCTCCAACAGAAGCATCGTATTCCGGCCCCGGATTGGTAATGAGCTGTATATTTTGAATAGCGTCCGACCGAAGTCTTTCGAGTTCCGATTGGTCGCGCACCATGCGGTTGTTGATATAAACGACGGGAGCGCCTTTGCCGATGACCTCGAATGTACCATCGATTTTTTTGCGGATGCCCGCCAGATGTCCGATTACGTCTTTTGCGGTTCCGGCCTTGCCGAGCACATTGTTTTCCACTTGCGTGGAGATACCTCCCGCAATAGCCTTGTATTTTGGGCGGTATCCGGTCACGATCACATCGCCCAATTCCAAAACATCCGGCTTCAAGACGATCGTTCCCAAATCGCACGGAGCGGATTCGAGCGTGCGGGTTTGAAATCCAATGAACGATATTTGCACCATATATGTTCCCGAATCGGCAGCTTTCAATGAAAAACGACCGTCTTCTCCGGTGATTCCTCCTTGAATCACTGAGGAATCGGTTTTATGGTACAGGGCAACAGTTGCATAGCCGACGGGAACGGCTTGTTCGTCTACAACCTTGCCCGTAAATACTTGGGCAGAAGCACCCAATGATAAGAACAGCATCCCTACGGACAACCAAATGCGAATTGTTTTTTTTCTTGGTTTCATAATTGTTGTATTTAAATTGTTTATAGACCATTTGGTCTAATTGTCCCTATGTGAATTTCCGCCGAATACAATTCGACGAGTCTACGATAGGATGATTTTAATATGTATTATTGCGTTATCAGCGCATAAAGACTTTCCCAGTCGCGTTTGATATATTTCAAAGTGTCTATGTTGCAAAGGCTTTTCAATTGTTTGGAACTTACGCCTTCATATACGTCCATAAACAATGCAACGATTTCTTCGTCGGGTAAGTTGGTCGCTATCTCACCACGCTCCCGGCCGACTGCAAGAGCTTTTCCCCATGCCTCGCGCTCCCGCTGTTCCTGATCCGAAATCATCTTTCCCAGTGCCGGTATGCGCATGGAGGCTTGTCCAATCAATATCTGCACTTTGAATTTTTCGCCCAGTCCCGACATTTTGCGGGCTGCTTTTTCACGTACATGGAATAGGGAATCGATAAAACTTCGCACCGACTCGTAAGACAAACGGCTGTGATTGATCGTCATATAGTTCACGATCAAGTATCTGGCCGATTCCTCGAACACAGTCTCCTTGTTCTTGAAGTGATAATAGAAAGTGCCTTTGGCCTGCCCCGAAGCATCCAGAATATCCTGCATGGTGATTTCCCGATACCCCTTTTGGAGGAACAGGCGCAAGGCGGCAAGGAGAATAATATTTTTCGTATCGTTCATATTAAAGAGTGATATAATCTTTATTAGACTGTTTGGTCTACAAAAGTAGAGCGTTTATTTTTATTTTCAAAATAATCGGGCTATTTTTTTGAGAAACAAGAAATTCACCTGCACATTTTTTTTGTGAGCAGGTTTATTTCTTTTTTACTCAATATGTGTCTTCCTGAAGTAGGTTTACTAATTGTGAGAGTAAACTTTTTCAGGATAATATAGATTCGTGTTTGTAACTCTTGTTTATACTTTTGATTTATTTCCCTGAAAGTAGATGGAGGAAGTTCGACATTCTCGTTATATTGGGCGATTGTCAAAATGGAATGGTGAGAAGATTGAACTTTTTCCTCTTGCGTTCAAGCTAAAATAAGTTAAATAATAAGTATATATTGTATATATACATTATAGTTGATTTATAGCATCTCCAATTCAACTCCTATTCATCTCCTATTCATCTCCTATTCATCTCCTATTTTAAAGGTATAGAAATAGAAATTTAATTGCAATTAAATAAAATTTGATAATAGCAAAATATATGGAATATTTATTATTAATTCTTGTTAGATAACTGAATAGGGCAGTAATTTATCACGAACAGAGGAGGAAAACAGTGAAAGGTATTTTGATACCCTGTTTCGTGCAGGTTAGATACCGTTTTTAGGTCGTTGTGTGAAGATTCATAATAGAAGTGCAATCTTCTGGTTGTAATAGCTTTTTAAGTTCTTCCATATCAGGCAGGGCATTTCTTAATCGTTCAGGCATATCTGATGCTGTCTTGTATGTCGCAACTTCCATAGATTTGTCATAATCCTTAACGGCATATTTCACATACGCTTTATCTGCGCTCTTGCATAAAACAATACCAATCGAAGGATTTTCATTTGGTTTGCGGACAAAATCGTCAAGTACACGAAGATATATATTCAGTTGTCCCAAGTATGCCGTTTTGAATGCTCCTGTCTTCAATTCTATTGCAACTAGTGAGGATAATTCACGATTAAAGAAAAGCAAGTCTATTATATGAGTATGCCCTAATGCTTCAACACGGAACTGATTTCCAATGAATGTAAAATCCCTGCCAAATGTCATAGTGAGATTCTTGATATTCTGCATAATCTTGTTTTTTCATAAAATGTCCGCATGTTTTTCAAATTGCGTTCAGAAAAGCCTCTAAGTCCGGGTAATTCCATCTGCAACTTGTTACTGAAATGCTATTCGTGTTCCCGGGTGAAGCGAAAGATCTCTTGCCAACAGTGACTTTTAGGGGATCTTTCGCTTTGCTCCCGGGGTACAAACGGGACTTTCGGGGCAACCTCTTGAAGCCGAGATCAGCGATTCTCTTTCCGCTTCTTTACCTCGTCCACGAGTTTTGAAAAGGTTTTGTCTTTTTTACGCTTTTCGTGCTCGGAAGTAGAGAAATGCCATGCTTCTCGCCGGAGTTTCATGTAGCTTTTGTATGCCTCGATATCTAATATACCGTTGTTTATTGCTTCCAGAACCGCGCAGCCGGGTTCGTTCGTGTGCGTGCAATCCTTGAAACGACACGATTCGGCATAGTCCGAAATGTCCAGCATTTCCGCTAAAGAATCGGGATTGTCAATTGCCAACCCGAATTCCCGAACACCGGGTGTGTCAATCAGTATGCCCGAGCCGTCCAGCAATAGCATTTCGCGGCGTGTGGACGTGTGACGTCCTTTTCCGGTGGATTGGCTTACGTCGGACGTGAGCAATACCGATTTCTCGCTAAGGGCGTTAATCAAGGAACTTTTCCCGACTCCCGAAGAGCCGACAAATACCACTGTTTCGCCTTCCTTTATGGATTCCCGTAACCGGAGTATAGTTTCGGGATGATGAATGCTCGTGAAAAACACGGGCATCCGGCAGGCGCTGTGCTTCAACGCTTCTTCCACTTCCCGTCTGTCAAAACCTAAATCGGCTTTGTTGAGTACCAGCACGGGTTTGATGTTTTCTTCCAGTATTTGAATCATGAAGCGTTCAACCCTGCGGAGGTTGAAGTTATCGTCAAGACTCTGCACGATAAATGCCTTGTCAACATGCGCGGCAATGGCTTGTTTGTCGGCTACTATCCCGACTTTCTTGCGATACAGAGTTCGCTTGCGAGGCAACATATCGACGATTATTCCTTTGTATTCATCGAACGGTTGGAAAATCACCCAATCACCCGTGCAAGGCAGTTCAAAGTCCGATTTGCCGAACATCATGTTTCCCGTTAGTTCACATTGAAATATCCCGTTTTCGGAAATCACTTCATAACAAGTGCGGTGTACGATAGCCACTCGCCCTCGTGGCAGAGTGGCGTAAGTATTTAGATTATTCATTGTTTTATTTTTTTCGCGATGTAAAATACATAACCGTAGAATTCTTTATACTTGCGGTATAGTTCCTCTTCGTGGTGCGAGGAGGTGATGAGTTCTTCGGCGGTTTTATTTCCCGGGTATTTGGCCGTGAATTTTTCTCTTGCTTTTACCAGTGGGGCATAATAATGATCTGTCCAGCAAGTTGTAGGCAGAATGAAGGAAGCGACGAGAAGATACCCTGCTTTCTGTATTCGGGCTACTTGATGGGGAATCGTGTCTATCTCCGGGTAGGCTTCCATCCAGAAATCGTGAATTTCTGCGGGGCGTTCTTCGGTAAACCATGCGCTTTCGGAAACGGCGATGTATCCCCCTGTTTTCAAATATTTGCGCCACTCGTTCAGTCCTCGTTCAAACCCGATGTTATAGATAGCTCCTTCCGACCAGATTAAGTCAAGTTCTTCCTCTCTGAAAGGAAGGTTGTCCATCGAGCCGACGATTCCTTTTACTCGATGCTGAAGATTCAATTTTCCGGCGTTATGGTTGAACCGGTCAATGAATCCCGGGAAGAAGTCAAGACCTGTAATGTGTCCCGGGGCGTGCTGAGCCAATACCATTGTCTGACCACCCGTGCCGCAACCCAAATCGGCGATGCGGGATTGGTCGGAAAGATTGTCTATAAAGCCCAGCGCTTTAAGGGTTGCTTCGGGACTTCCGGGTCCTTGACGTTCTGTACTTAGGAAATATTCGCAGATTAAATTGAAATCGAATTCGTGAATTGTTTTATTTTCGTTACTCATTTTCTTAACGTATACGGTATACAAGCGAAAGCATAATTAATGCTGTCATTATTGTATACGGGTTAAAAACTTAATTAATACAATAGATAATATACTCGAATGGAATTACTCGAGAATAAACGAAGGGGACAACCTGTACGGGAAATACAGATTGTTTACAATACCAAATCCGAAATAATAAATAAACTATTAAACATCAAATAATTTTTAGTGTTACAAATATACGCGGAATTTAGGTTCGTTGCAAGCTAAAACTGTAATAAAATGGAAATATAATGCGGAAACGAGTGTTTCGCCCGTGCTGGGGAAGGGGTGTCGGGATTGTGACCGGATTTGAAGAGAGGCGTTAAAATAACGTGGGGTCGCTTCGCAGGCTTTTCATTTCCCGCTCTTTTATCACGTCGTCTTCCAGAACGTGTCCGACGAGTTTGGGCGAATGTTTGTCGTGCCGTTCCGTGTTGCGTGACAGTTTCCCTTTGCCCGTGTTGGCGTAACAGTATATGCAACCGTTGAGGCAGGAGTCATATGTGCCGATGTCAATGCTCTCGATACATTGGCATATATCCCGTTGATTCTTGTCCTTTCTTGCCGTGATCGGGTAACCGATAATCCTTTCTATCAGTTCTTTGTCGATGCACATTCCGGCGGGAATGCCCATGTCCCGAAGATCGACTTTCACGGTACACGTGTCGAGGTGTATCGTGTCGGGGATTGTCTGCACGAAAGAGGCTGCCATTTCCCGGATTTCTTCCATGGATAGGGGGTGAATGTCATGTCGCGTGACGGCTTGCCGGACGTGGGTGTAGTGATCGATAAAGCCGAGCATGCATCTTTCCGTGTGGTCTTTCAGTCGCGAGGCGATAGATGCGAATGCTTCTTCGTGGAATCGCGTGTTATACTTGGAGTTCGTCAATATGGGATCGTACCGCCATATCACTTTTTCTTTGCCGATCTTTTCGGCAAGGCGTTTGAATGTGTCGATTCTCCGTTCCAAGGTGGGAAGGTTTCCTTCAATCTCTTTCCCGTAAGGGTTGAGCGTGAATTGGAAATAATACTTGAAATCCTTTAAGGCGTCCAGTTTATCGAGCATCGGGGCGGCATTCTTCGTCCAGAAAACCATACAGTCGACGACATCCGGCGTGAGCCGTACTTGGCTGATCTGTTTCGGGTTAAAAGGGTTTGGAACGAGTATGTACCCTTCCTTTACTCGGTTGACGAACCATTCCGAGTAAAAAGAGGGGATGTCTGTTCTTCTGCTGGCACTGATGATCATATAGTAAAATTACTATTTTTCATCGGGTGGTGCAATCTTTCCGGTATAAATAATCTAAAAAGGTCTTTCGGGATTACTTCTTCACGGCGGACACGAGCAGCATCATGGGGCGGCGCAATTCGTCACGCATTTCCGGTATGCTATCCAAAAGGGCTTCGTCCGGTTCCGGTTCGACGAGTCCCGTGATTATGAAACCGTTTTGAATCAGTCCATTCACGTATGTTGTTAGAGTTTTGTGGTATTTGACGACTTCTTCGCCAAGGAAAATTGCTTCTCGTTTCCCTTCCGTGAAATAGCGGTCTACCGGCCAGTGAAGTTTGTTCCTCTCTTGGTCGTGGTACCAATCCTGACTTCCGTGGGCGGTGAACACGGGGTGTTCGACGGAGAACACGAATGTGCCGCCGGGGATAAGGCAACGGTGTACTTTCTCGCAAATATCCTGAAAGGATTCCAGATAATGGAATGCGAGGGAACTGATAACGATGTCGTGGGTCTCAGGAGGGTAATCGTAATCCTCGATAGCCATGCGGCGGTACTCGACACGAGGGGAGTTGTTCCGTTCGCGGGCTTCTTCCAGCATTTTTTCCGAGAGGTCGATGCCGAGTACATGGGATGCCCCGTGTTCAACGGCGTATCGGCAATGCCATCCGAAACCGCATCCGAGGTCTAATACCCGTTTCCCCTTGAAATCGGGTAACATTTTTTGCAGTGCGTGCCATTCTCCGGCGCCTTTCAGTCCGTACACGGAACGGGACATTTGGCTGTATTGATTGAAGAATTTGTCGTTGTCGTATTTGTTTTCTTTCATGCTTACCGGATGAAATTAGTCATGATCTTTTTCTCCCCTTCGGGTGGAGTGAGCGTGTCTTTCGTCTGCTCTCTCATTTTCATCAACCAAGCCATATTTCTCCCTAGTGTCCGCATGATTTGTAGCCCTTCGTTGTCTTGAATGACTTCTCCGGCTTTCAACCCGTGGATAATATTCCAGTAATTGGAGGTCGGCACGAGCATTTCGGAATACGTGAGGTAATGATTCAGCCCGTCCAGCGTGGCAGAACCGCCCGAACGGCGAACGGCAACAATGGCAGCCCCTACTTTATGGCGGAACCAATTACCGTTTGCCCCGGCAACGTAAAAGGCGCGGTCGAGGAAGCATTTCATTGTTCCGGCGATACCAGAATAATGAACGGGAGAACCGAGAATCAGCCCATCGACATCTTTTATCTTTTGCAGCAAGTCGTTAAGCGTGTCCGTGGTAATGACGCATCGTTCGTTATGATTCTTGAAGCACATATTGCATCCCATGCAACCGTGTATCTTCTGGCTTCCGACTTGAAGTATTTCAAATTCGATGTTTTCTTTCTTTAGTTCCTCCCCGATGACTTTCAGGGCTTGAAACGTGTTGCCTTGCGGGTGCGGACTCCCGTTAATTGCGATTACTTTCATTTGTTCGTGTTTTTGTTGTTCGTGAGTCTTTTTACGTGTGTTGTCGGTAAATGTTGGGTTATTCTCTGCCTCCCGAGGCATATTCGCCCGGGCATATATCCATGACTTCCCGTTCGGGTTGGATTAATGCCGATTCATGTTGGCATTTCCATCGGATTTCAGCATCCATTTTTTGCCCGTTGAGTCCGGCTATCGTTTCATCGTCTTGGATCGGGTTGTTTTTGGTAAAGATGTAAGCGGCCACATTATAGGCGTGGTCTACCACGGCATTGGGGTCAAGTTCATGGAAATGGTATTGAACGTCGGGAAGACCGATGGCATACAAGCCGAGCGAGTCGACCAACATATCGTTTGTTCCCTGAATGTTGAAGAACCGGACATTTATCCCGAAATGGAGAAACCGACACTCTTCGTTCCACGGGTTATCCAGCACTTGTTCCCGGGTGAGTAGTTTGCCGCTTGAAGGAACCCATACGGCGATACAATCCGGAAATAGTTCAAGCGTTGTTTCTAGCCAGCCTGTCAATAGTTCGCAGCGTTCTTTATATTCCAGCCCCGAGGCGAGGAAGTCGGAAAGCATGAGTTTGTATTTGCAGGTCGCCAGTATTTCTTCGTTGTTCGGGCAATCCCATAATTGACTGCGTTGCATCTGGTCGATCGTGCCCGCGTCGAAATTTTCAAAGTCGGACATGAGTACTTGCGCGGGTACTTTCTGATTGTCCTTGTATTCTACAAGGAATTTCCACACGGCGAAAGTCGATAATGATTCTTTCACGTCTGCCACGATGTCTGTTTTCCCGAAGCGGGCATTTAAAGCTTCTTGTATTACTTTGCCTTGCGGACGATTTTCCCTCTCCTTGAATAACAGATGAATTTGGAATATGTGCTGAAATTCTCCTTTTGTATCTAAATTTTGTTTGAACACTTCGTTCTTGTTTTCTGCCGTACTCATATATCGTGAATGTTTGTCAATACTTGTTTGACAAACATACATCTTTTTGTGGAAGATTCATAGTTTTTGTCGCTTTAGTCGTTCAACAACTCTTTGTATAGTTCGTACAGGTTGTCCCGCAGGTAGAGTACGGCGTATCTTTTTCGGGATATGAGAGTGTTGACCGGGATTCCGGTCGATGCGGAGATTTCTTTAAAGGAAAAGCCTTGTAGTTCGGTTAGTTCGAATACGGTGCGTTGTTCCTCGGGGAGTTCCGCCAAAGCCTTGTCCAGTTCCTCCCACACGAGGGCGCGGGTGTATTCTTTCTCGGGAGAGGTATCCGAATTGAACAGGTATTCGGATACCTCTTTTAATAGTAAGTGTTCTTCGTATTCCCCGTCTGGGGTTGTCAGTTTTTCTTCCTTGTATTTTCGGCTCCTGTCGATGATTAGGTTGCGGGTGACGGAGTACAGCCACGACGAAATCTGCTCGATGGGATGAGCCACGGGGTCTGTTTGAAGGAGTTTGTAGAACACGTCCTGCAAGATATCTTCTCGGTCTTCTTTGCCGGAAACCCGTTTGGCTATGAAACCTTTTAGTTGCGACTGGTATTTCTTGAAGATTGTCGATATGTCCATTTCGGAAAAGGGTATATATCTGTTCAAACTTGTTCTTGCCCGCCGGTTTGTTCTTTTTTGCCGAAAAAGCGGTCATTGAATAATTCATGATGTTCCTCGAAACGTTGACGGATGAAATCCTTGCGTTCTTCCGGTGACATGTTTTTGAATTTTTCCCGGAAAAGATGAGGATGCTCGCCGTGCGGCATCCCGAATCCGTGGTGCCCGAAACCGTGACGACCGAAGCCCCCGAAAAATAGCCTGCTCAGGATGAAGAGTCCGAGGGCTTGCCAGTAGCTGATGGCAGACCAACCGATGATAGAGGGAATCAGCCAGTTCCACAGCAGCATGATGATGGCCGGAATAGCGGCGAGGGCAAAGAGCATAAACAGCACGTGTAAGCCTTTTCTGTGTTTATTGTTTTTCATGGTATTCGATTTAATAGGTTGTATAAATGTAATATATTTTCGTGAAGTCCTGTAAAAAGTGGACGGATAAAGTGAGTAGGGCGATGACGCCAAGCGTGACGATAAACGGTATCACCGCCCTTACTTCCCGGATTATTACTTTATTATGGTTTCTCATGTTCGTTTCTTTTTTTATAGTTACTCTCGGATTGCAATCCTTTCTATTGTTATAGACGAACGAGAGGAAAGAATATTTTAAAATAAGTCATCTTTTTTTCGTGAAAGGTGTAAAATCTCTTGTAATGTACTATTTTTACACGTGTAAATACGAGATGAGATGAAATACGAATTGAATGATAAACCGGGGCTGTTGCCCATGTTGATGTACGGGTTGCAATGGTGGATCGTTTCTCTGCCTTGCGTGGTGATCATGGGAATTATCGTTTCGAAGCTGCATTACACGGACGTGGCGGAACAGACTTTCTACCTGCAAAAGTTGTTCGGGATCATGGGCGTGGCGATGGTCGTGCAAGTGTTGTGGGGGCATCGGTTGCCGTTGGTTATCGGTCCGGCATCCGTGTTGTTGATTGGGATTCTTGCTACTGTTTCAGCGGGAATTTCCGCCATATACACGGGGATTCTGGTCGGGGGACTGGTGTTGACGGTATTGGCGTACAGTGGTTGGTTGGGAAAATTACAGTTTATTTTCACGCCTCGCGTTGTCACGGTCATTCTGATATTGATTGCTTTCACGTTGACTCCCGTTATTTTGAACCTTGTCATGGGAGATACGGCGCACGGGTTGTTCAATTTGTTTTTCACGTTGCTCATCGTGTTTGCGTTGGTTATCGGGAATAAGTTTTTACGGGGGATATGGAAGTCTACCACGGTGTTGTGGGGGATAGTCGGAGGGGCGCTGGTGTATTATCTGGTGAATGGTTTTCCCGTGTTACCCTCGACGGGGACGGAAAGCCAAGTATCTCTGTTTAATTTTTCACTGGATTTTGAGGCGGGGACGATATTTTCGTTTTTGTTCTGTTACGTGGCACTTATCGTGAACGAGTTGGGGTCGATTCAAGCCGTGGGATATATGTTGCAAGCCGATAACCTGAATAAACGTACAACCCGGGGCGTGGGGGTTGTCGGGATCATTAACGTGTTGTCGGGATTGTTCGGGGTGATTGGTCCCGTGGATTATTCCATGAGCCCGGGAGTGATCGCTGCCACGGGGTGTGCCTCTCGCTATACCTTGATTCCGGCGGGTATCGGTTTGATAGCGTGTGCTTTTTTTCCGGCTGTGGTCGGGTTGTTGGTAACGTTGCCGGGGGTGGTCATGGGGGCGATATTGCTTTACTTGATGGCGACGCAGTTGGCGGCGGGGATGCAAATGTTGGTACGTGAACGGGCGATCACGGATTTCGATAGCGGCGTGGTGGTCGGTTTGCCCCTGATGGTGGCTTTGTTGCTGTCTTTCGCTCCCTCGGAAGTGGTGAATCTTATACCTTCTTTGTTTCGCCCGATCGTGGGAAACGGTTTCGTGATGGGAGTCGTGTCCGTGTTGATTCTGGAGCATCTGATCTTTAGAAAGAGCAAACCCGCGCAAGGGGCGTGACGTATACACGGGGAAAAAGAAGATTTGTATGAAAGGAATTTATATCTATCATAGCGGATTTGCTCTTTTGGACGAGGGCGTTACCGTGATTATCGATTATTATAAGGATTCGGCAAACCCGCCGTTGACGGGTGTTGTGCACGGGGAGTTATTGGGGCGTCCGGGTAAACTCTACGTTTTGGCATCCCATGTCCATGCCGATCATTTTAACCCGGAAGTGTTGACTTGGAAACATTCACGACCTGATATTCAATATATTTTCTCTAAAGATATTCTTGAAGTGGGACATGTCGGTTTATGGGATGCCTGTTATATCGAGAAGGGTAACGTGTGGACAGACGGGATACTGGAAATAGAGGCGTTCGGTTCCACGGATGCCGGGATTTCATTCTTGCTGCGCTTACGCGGGAAGACGGTTTTTCATGCCGGGGATTTGAATAATTGGCATTGGAAAGAGGAGTCGACCGGGGAAGAAGTGCGGGAAGCGGAAAGCGCGTATCTGGCTGAACTCGATACGCTCGTGCGGAGAACGGATAGCATGGATTTGGTTATGTTTCCTGTCGATCCCCGTTTGGGGGAGGACTATATGTTGGGGGCGAAGCAATTTATAGATCGGTTCCGCGTGGGAACGTTTGTTCCGATGCATTTTGACGACGTTTACGATAAAGCGAATGCTTTACGGGAATATGCCGGGGAACGAGGCGTTCGTTTCGTGAGTTTGGAGTATAAAGGAGAGGAGTTTATGATTTAAGATTGGGCGATTTACGATTGCCGATTCTGTGATTGTATGAATTTTTAAATTTTAAATTGTTGTATTATGGAGATTAAAAGTCGGTTTGACCATTTCAATTTTAACGTGCTTGATTTGAACAGAAGCATTCATTTTTACGAGAAAGCCTTGGGATTAAAGGAAGTCCGCCGGATGGAAGCCAAAGACGGTTCCTTTATTCTTGTGTATATGGGTGAGGAAAAGACCGGGTTCCTGTTGGAATTGACGTGGATGCGGGATCGGAAAGAACCCTACGACTTGGGAGAGGGGGAATTTCACCTTTGTATGCGTGTTCCCGGCGATTATGATGAGGTACGGGCATACCACAAGCAAATGGATTGCGTGTGCTACGAGAATACCGATATGGGGCTTTATTTTATTGCTGATCCTGACGGGTATTGGATCGAGATACTGCCGGAATAAGATTTTGTGATGATTCAACCGGAAGTCTATAAAATTTTGCTTCCTTTTATAAATAATTAGGAATATAGGTAATATCCATTCCATAATCGTGCGGTTGCCCGCTTGACGGATCAGCGTGTTCAAGTAACGTAGCGTGAGGTACAGGTGGTCGGCATAAAACGCCACATTTATTAGGAACGAATAAGTTTTATTCGGAAATAAATGTGTTCGGGAATAATATATTTCTTTACATTTGTAATGTGGAATTTAGATAGCTAGTATGACGGAGCGAGTAAAATATGATGTAAATCAGTTGGTACAAGATTTGAAAAAGGGGTACGAACCGGCTTTTGATTACCTGTTTACAACCCGTTACGAGGACTTGTGCCGTTTTGCACGGGCTTTCGTGGGATCATATGACGTGGCGGAGGATATCGTGCAGGATGTTTTTGTCCGGATATGGGAGAATAACTTGAAGATTAGCAGCGATATTTCACTGGATAGTTATCTTTACGTGGCGGTGCGAAACGGTTGTGTCAGTTATGCGCGCCGTCAAAGACCTCACGTGGGGTTGGAGGCGTTGTCGGAGATGGAAACAGAAGAGATTTTGGCGGAGGATTGGAAATACGTGTGGGATGCTGTGGAAAGTTTGCCGGAGCAATGCCGTGTTGTTTTAAAATTGGTCGTACTCGAAGATATGAAGTACGCGGAGGCGGCAGAGAAACTGGATATTTCGGTCAATACGGTCAAAACGCAAATGAAGATTGCTTACCGGGAGTTGAGAAAGAAATTTACGTCGGGAGAGATTTCTGTTTTATTCTATTATTTTTATGTGGGTGAGGGGTTTAATGAGCGGTAATTTATTTTCTTGAAAAATATTCTGTTTTCTTTTCACCCTTTTTTTATTCTTGTGCGTCCTCTCACGAAGAATATAAATCAGCTTGTTATTTTATGAACGAGAGAATAGAAGAATTATTGGTTAAAAAGATTGACGGGGAGCTTTCTGCTGCGGAGGAGAAGGAATTGTCCGGGTGGTTGGCAGAGTCGGAGGTTCACGAACGAATCTTGCGGGAATTTGAAGCGGTGCGGCAGCGGTTGTCCGTGTTGCGGGAAGAATTTCACCCGGATGTGCAAGGACGTTTGCAGTCGGTTAAGAAGCATAAAAAACGACGGGTGCGGTTTGTTGCGGGGTGGATGCGTTATGTTGCGGTCGGTATTTTACTCGTGAGCGTGGGGAGCTACTTGTTGTGGAATGATGGGAAAAATAAAGAGGAGGAACATCGTATTTTCGCGAAAGTGGCGGTGCCCGGGAAAGAACAGGCGTATTTCGAGTGGGCGAACGGGGTACAAGTGGCAATCGACGAAACGATGAAAGATACTTTGCTGACTGGGGACGGGGGAGCGGTAGTGCGGGTGGATTCCAACCGGGTGTTGCGTTACGAGGGAGGGAATAATGATGAAGGATTGGAACGGCGGGTGCATAAATTGGTGATCCCGAATGGAGGGGAGTATCGAATGGTGTTGGAAGACGGGTCGGTTGTTTGGTTGAATTCCGCTTCTTCGCTGGAAATACCGGAACGCTTTGCCGCGGGAGAGAGAAGGGTACGATTGGTGGGAGAGGCTTATTTTAAAGTGAAGAAAGATTCATCAAGACCGTTTTACGTGGCAACGGAACGTGCTGACGTGTGCGTGTTGGGTACGGAGTTCAACGTTTCAGCTTACGAGGAAGATCGTGATGCGGTGATGACGCTCGTGAACGGGGCGGTGCGGGTGGATGCCCGCGGGGGAGAGTCGGTGGTGTTGGAACCGGGACAACAGGCGTTGACTGCGGGTGGAAAAATTGAGGTGCAGGATGTCGATGTGTCGTATGTCACGTCTTGGGTGAACGGGAAGTTTAGTTTTGATAATTCCCGTTTGGAAGATATCGCCCGGCAGGTTTCCCGCTGGTATGACGTGAAAATATCTTTTGATGATGATGATTTGAAAGATATTCGTTTTTCCGGGGCGATGTTGAAATTTAGACCGTTGAGCGATTTGATCGAGATGATTGAGGCAACGAGTTTTGTGCGGTTTAGCGTGAAAGGAGAAAATATTATAATATCTGGAAAATAAAAATCGAGGAAGTGGCTAGACTTCCCCGGTTTTGAGTGGTAATTGCTTTGTTACTGTTTGAGAGAGAACAAAGCTATGTATAACCTTAAATGCAAATATATGGAAAATAATCGAGAGCCTAACCGGTTTACGCGGTTAGGACGAAAAAAAATGTTATCGATGATGCGTTTGGCTGGTTTTTTTTGTTTGTTGAGTATCGTGTGCGGCGTGCAGGTGGCACATGGGCAGGAACGTAGGGTTTCTTTGGAAGTGAAGGATACTCCGATCAATCAGGTGCTGCGTATGTTGGGAAAAGAGTTCGGGAAGGATTTCTTTTACAGTAATGTGCAGGTGGATATGAATGAAAAGGTGAACGTGAAGTTAGTGAATGCCACTATTGACGAAGCGTTGAAACAGGTGTTCGCGGGGAAGCAGGTGCGGTACGAGGAGAAGGAGAATTTCGTGTTGATTTTGGAAATTCGGGAAGTAAAGAAAGACACGAAAGTGCCGGAAGTGCGCGGTGTGGTGTACGATGACCTGAACGAGCCGTTGCCGGGAGTAACGATTATGCTCAAGGGAACAAGTACGGGTTTCGTCAGTGATGCGGATGGAAAATTCAAAAGTGCGTTGACGATGAAATTACCCATAACTTTGGTATTCTCTTTTATCGGTTTCGAAACTCAGGAAGTTGTGGTAACGGATAGCACGCGGGAGGTGACCGTGAAGATGAAACCTGACGTGAAACAAATGGAAGAGGTGGTCGTGACGGGATACGCTAACGTGAAAAAGTCCAGTTTTACCGGAAACGCGGTAAGGGTGGATAAAGAGGAGTTGTTCAAGGTATCGCCGACCAACATGATCGATGTGTTGCAGGTGTTTGATCCTTCATTGCGTATCATGAAAAATAACGAAATGGGAGCAGACCCGAATACATTGCCGGAGTTTTATATCCGGGGACGTTCCGGTATCGGGGTGATGGATTTGGATAAGGAGAGCCTTTCCGAATCGGCTTTGAGTAATAATCCCAATTCACCTATTTTTATTATGGACGGTTTCGAGGTGACGGTGCAAAAGGTGTATGATTTTGACCCGAACCGTATAGAGAGTATCACGATATTGAAGGATGCCGCGGCTACGGCTATTTACGGTTCCCGTGCGGCTAACGGTGTGGTGGTGATTGAAACGGTGGCGCCGAAACCGGGACAGTTGAACGTGATGTATAATTTCACGGGTGCGCTTACCGCTCCGGATTTGTCGGATTATAACCTGATGAGTGCTAAAGAATTGCTCGAGGCTGAGCGGTTGGCAGGGTATTATGAACCGACTTCCAACATTAATTCGTCTTATACTCTTTTAAGCGAGTACGAGGCAAAGTTGTCGAACATTATTCGGGGGGTAAACACGGACTGGTTGTCACAACCTTTGCAGAACGAATTTAATCATAAACATAGTCTTGCCATTCAGGGTGGTTCCGAGAATATGCGTTTTAACGTGGATCTGAATTACGATAACCAGAATGGAGTGATGAAAGGATCTTTCCGAGAGCGCTTGGGAGCTGGATTTTACTTGGATTACCGTATCGGCGGGATGCAGTTGAAGAATCAGATTGCTTATATGGTCACGAAATCAGAAAATTCTCCTTATGGAAATTTCAATGATTACACGAAGAAGTTGCCGTATGATGAGTTGAAGGATGCGGATGGAAATTATGTCGAGCAGACAAGACTTTGGCATGGGGGTATGAGTGGCACGAAAAATCCGTTGTACGAGGCGAAAATGTTGAAGAGTTTTGATAAAAGTAAAATACAGGATTTGACGAATAATCTGAGTTTGAACTGGTATATCACGAAGAGTCTTTATTTTAAAGGACAGGTGGCAGTAACTTTGACCGATACTGAAACAAAAATTTTTAAAGACCCGCTTTCTTCTTCGTTTTACAACGTGGATGATGACAAGAAAGGTTCGTTGAATTTGAGTAAGAGGAAACTGGTGAAATGGAATACCAATTTCGTGTTGAATTACGTGCAGGCGATAAAGAAGCATAATATGAATTTTTCGTTGGGATTGAACACTAACACGGAGAGTACGAATAGTTCGGTGGAGAAATATTTGGGATTTCCTTCGGGTGAATTGAATACCCCGGCTTTCGCGGAGAACGTGGATGATGTACCCACGTATTCGGATAATAAAAAGCGGCTGTTCGGGGCGTTTGTTTCATTAAATTACACGTATAACGATATTTATTTACTTGATGCCTCGTGGCGTCTGGACGGTTCGTCCGAGTTCGGGGCAGACAAGAAATATGCTCCGTTTTATTCCGGGGGTGTCGGTTTGAACGTGCATAATTACGAGTTTATGAAAGTGCAGGATGTAGTGAGCTTGTTGAAGATCACGGGGACCATGGGAGTGTTGGGAAAAACAAATTTCCCCGCTTACGCTGCCAAGCATACTTATGATGTTACGAATTCGTATTATTCCACGGGTGGCGGTATTTACTTGCACTATATGGGAAATGAGAATTTGAAATGGGAGCGGACTTTTTCCCGTGATTTGAAATTGGAGTTGGGTTTCTTGAATGATGCGATTTATACGAAGTTTACGTGGTATAATAAAAAGACCAAGGATTTGATCACGGATGTGACGATTCCTACCCATACCGGTTTTACTTCTTACAAGGATAATATGGGTGAGGTGGAGAATAAGGGATTCGAATTGGATGTCCGTTTTAATATTCTCCAGAATAAAGATTGGATGGTTGCCGTGTTCGGGAATCTGGCACATAACCGGAACAAAATATTGAAGATTTCTGAATCCTTGAAGGCGTATAATGAACGGGTAAACGAGAAATTTGATGAATACTTTGATAACGTTTTCAGCAAACAGGATTTGAAGTATAGCAAACCTTTGCTGAAATACGAGGAAGGTGGTTCTTTGACGGCTATTTACGGGATGCGTTCTTTGGGAATAAACCCGAGTAACGGGAGCGAGTTGTTTCTTGACCGGAGTGGTCAGGTCATTCAGGAGTGGACCTCCAGCCAACAATCTATTTTAGGTGACACGGAACCGGATGCAACGGGTTCTTTCGGGGTGAATTTGCAGTGGAAGCGGTTCACGTTATTTGCCACGTTTATGTATGAATTCGGGGGACAAGTGTATAACCAGACTTTGGTTGATAAGGTGGAGAACGTGAAGTTGTACGAAACGAATGCGGACAAGCGTGTTCTCACGGAGCGATGGGCAAAGCCCGGGGAGTTGACTCGTTTGAAGTCAATTAAAGACCGGAATAACGTGACACTGCCAACCTCTCGTTTCGTGCAGGATTACAATATGTTGAACTTTAATTCACTCACGGTAGGGTATGATTTCGATAAAGACTTGTTGAAGAAAATGCGAATGAGTATGTTGCGGTTATCGTTTAACATGAAGGATATATTCACGATTTCGAGCGTGAAACAGGAGCGGGGGTTGTCTTATCCCTTTGCCAGAACTTTTAATTTGACCTTAAATGCAAGTTTTTAAAATAGATGATTATGATACGATATAATTACTTGTTGTTGTTGATGCTGTTCGGGTTAGCGGCGTGTAATAGTTGGTTGGACGTGGAGTCGGATAATCAGGCGAGTGACGAGAAGACATTTAAGGATTACACGGGATTCCGAAGTGCTTTGAACGGAGTGTATTATAAGTTGTCCGAGCCGGAAATGTACGGACGGGAGCTTTCATGGGGATTTCTCAGCGTGTTGGCACAAACTTATGAGGCTGGGGATGTCAGCCAAAATGATGCTTATAAAGCGGCAGTTGTTTATGATTATAATTCAAAGGATGTCAAAGATGTTATCTCAAAGATCTGGAAGGGTGGATATAATGCTATCGCGAATTGCAATAAATTAATTGCGGAGATAGAAGCTAAGGATGCCTCTTTCTTTCCTTTGGGTGAATGCGAACGAAATTTGATATATGGCGAAGCCTTGGCGTTGAGGGGATACCTGCACTTGGATTTGTTGCGTATGTTTGCCCCGGCTCCGGCGACCGGTGACAACGGGGCGTATATTCCTTACGTGACGGTTTACCCGACGCATTATGAATCCGCTTTGCCGACTTCAGAGGTACTTCGCCTTGCCAAGGAGGATTTGTTGAAGGCAAAGGAGCTTGTGGCGCAGAATGATACATTGAACGATGAGATGGCGTATGCCAATCGTTTTGTCGCGGAGGATTCCGGAAACCGTTTTTTCAGTTTCCGGGGAACCCGAATGAATTATTTGGCCGTGTGCGGGACATTAGCGCGTTTGTGCTTGTACGCGGGTGAAAATGAAGAGGCTAACCGGTATGCGTTGCACGTGTATGAGTTAGTAGAAGCTAAGGAGGATTCGTGGGATATTTATTTTACTTCATCGTCGGATTTGAATGTTTCCGGCGTGAATAAATACGTGAAAGCGTATAATGATATTCTGTTTGCATTTTATAATAAAAAGCTGACGGAAGATGTGGAGGATTTCACGGAGGCGACCGGTAAGCCCAAGATGTTGTTGAAGAATGCCGGCAGTCTGTTCGGGGACAGGGGCGACGGGGATGATTATCGCCAATATCTTGTCGATTGGACTATTGATGCGAATCGTTCACAGAAGTGGTTGGATTTGGGTGCATCGGAAAACTTTTTGAGAGTGCAATATGCTTTGATTCCGGCGTTGAGATTTAGTGAAATATGCTATATCCTTGCAGAAACAACGTATGGTTCTGCTGCCGGTAATGCTGCTGCCGTGAAGTATCTGGAGGAGGTGCGGGGAGGACGCGGGTGTAAGCGTAATATCCCGGAAAGCGTGTCCGCCAGCACTTTCAAGGAGGAGTTAATCTGGGAAGGAATGAAAGAGTATCTCGCTGAAGGACAGACTTTTTTTATGTTTAAACGTTTGAACCATCCGGTGTTGAGCGGAAGTGAATCTGTCACGTTGGGAAATTCGTTCGTGTTGCCTTTGCCGGACGATGAAAAGGTGTTTTAGATTTTAAAAGACGAGTTATGAAAAAGATATATGTATTTATTTTAAGTGTATTCCTGTTGGGAGCGTGTTCAAAGGAGAATATTCCGATGTATGATACCGTGAATTATATCCAGTTTTCGGATACTTACCGGGATTCGATGGATATTTCGTTTTTCTTTTACGGGAATGCGGAGCAGATTGAGATTCCGGTAGAAGTGGAAATGCTGGGAAATCTGTTCTTGGAAGACCGGTCGTTTGTTATCGAGCTGGATAAAGACTTGTCCACGGCAACGGATGAACATATTGTACTTCCGGAGTATTATGTTTTTCGTAAGGAACACGTGAAAGACACGATTTCGTTGGTATTGAATAACCCCGGGGATACTCGCGTGCGAATCGTGTTGGCTATCCGGGGGAACGGGGCGGATGTTTTGGCGGGGGAATACAGTTATCAATACAAGATTATTAATTTGAGTAGTGAGGTGTCGATACCGGAATGGTGGGATGGGGATGTAGAGAAGTCTTTTCTCGGTACTTATTCGATTCCGAAGTATCAATTGTTGATTAAGGTGACCGGGGAGGGAGATTGGACTAATCTGGATGCTTCAACGAGAAGGGCTTACGCGTTACAGTTAAAGTATTATTTGCGTGAGATGGAAGACAAGGATGAAGTTGTGCTGGATGTAGATGGTAAAGCTATGACGGTAACAGTAATTGGATAATAAATCGATAGAATATGAAAATGAAAAATGTAATATATCTGTCTTTGTTAATGATGGTAGGATTGTTTTCCTGTATCAAAGACGAAGGTAATTATAAATACGAAGCGATACGAGACGCGAAGGTTTCGTTTGAAACTTACACGGTGAATTGTTTTGTGCATGATGAAGTGAAGGTTGAGCCTAAAATCCGGTTTGGTGAAGGTGACTCCACGGATTTCTCGTACGAGTGGCGTGTTGATTATGAGGTCGTTTCCACGGAGCGGGTTTTGGAATTTACCCCGGAACAAGCAAAAACGTATGCCTGCCGGTTAGCCTTGAAGGATAACCGTAATGGGAAAGTGTATAGTGGCACGATGTCCATTGTTGCGGCGACGGTGTATCAATCGGGGTTCTCTATCCTGTATGAAGAAGGCGGGGTGTCAAAACTGGGGCATATAAATTTACCTAGTGTTTCCCAAGATGAAGAGTATCATGCTTATTATGATTTGTACCGGGAGGCAAACGGGGAGGATATGGGTTCGGAACCGGTGAAATTGGTTCAGCATTTCTTTTGGAATGCGACTAATTATTGTAAATGGTCGGAGTTGCTGGTTATTCAGAATGGCGGGCAGGGACCCGTGGAATTGAACGGTAACACGAACGAGAAAGAGGTATTGACCCGTGAGGAGTTCGTGGGAGGAAATCCCCCGGAGAATTTTAAATTGGTATCCGCGTTTTACCCGTTCTACATGAATATCGTGTTGAGTGAGGATGGGAAAATTTATACCCGTTTCTTCAACGACCCGAAGAGTATGGGGTATCACTCCGCGGCTTACAATAATGTTCCTGTATATATTAATAAAGGGTATAAAATCGGTCAGATTATTGAAACGGCACACCAGTATCTCAAGCATTTTCTTTTGTATGACGAGTTGAACGGGCGGCTGATTCACGTGAGAAGTGCTTATTACACGACGGCAGAAGAGTACAGGGAGTTGCAGTACACGGGGACTTATCCTGCCGGTTTTATTCCGGTGAATAATTTGGGTGATTATGAGTTGGTATACGGTGCGGCTTACGGTGGCACCATGCAAGGAAGTACAAAGTATGCCTTGATTTTACGGGACGGGGACGATTGGAAAGTGGAAACATTCGGGATTGCAGCCAATGCGTTGGGGGTGATTACGTTGGATGCGTTGGATAAATGTCAGACGTTCTCCGGCAAGACGGATGGATACGTGACGGATAAAAGCATTTTCAGGATATTGAGAAATCGTACCTACATTTTTTTCTCCGGGGGAGCGAATAATGACGAATTGTATTATTACGATCTGAGTACCGGGAAATCATATCATTATACCTCTTTGAACGGACGTGCCATTATGGCTATGCACCCAGCCGAAGGGAATAAGGAGTTGGGTGTAGGACTGGAAGACGGGACGTTCATCCTGTTTAACGTTGAAGATTCGGTATTGAAAGCGGGTGAGCCTGTCGTGCTGTATGAACAGGGCGGTTTCGGTCGGATTGCCGATGTGATTTACAAGTATAAATTATCAGGTCGGGATATGTAATTGCAGTATAGTTTTCTAAAATCGGTTTACCCGATTTTAGAAAACTACTCCGGTATTGTAACACAGTTATTTATACTTTTTATGCTGAATAGTATTTCTATGTCAGAAGGGATTGTTGTGTAGAAAGAGATTTGGAATATAAATGGAATTGTGGTACAAACGGGAGAATCAAAAATTAATTGGGATGTTTAAATATTGAAGTTATGATATTGAAATCAATTGTATTTGTATTAATATTTCTTTCTTTGAGTGTTGTGTCTGCAGAGGGTAAAGGGCGGAAGAAGAAACAAGCGACCAAAGAGGTAAAAACGGAAAGTGCTTACCAACGCTTTTTTAAGGGGAAGTCGTGCGAAACAAAGCGAGGTTTAATCACGTTGCACAAAATGGACGGGAAGATCTATTTCGAGTTACCGTTGAATTTGTTGGGGAAAGAGATGTTGCTTGGTTCGACGATTAGCGAAATCACGAATAATGATTTCGGGAGCGTGGGAGAGAAACCTAAAGAACCGCTGCACGTGGTGTTTACCCGCCAAGACTCGATAATTAGCTTGCGGGAGGTGAGTGCGGTATATTATACCACGGAGGAGAGTATAAGGAAACGTTTGGAAGAGAGTTTCAAGCCGGCTATTATTTTGAATCTTCCGGTGAAGGTGTACTCGGAAGACAGTACGGCAGTCGTGCTGGATTTGACCGATTTTTTATTGAGTGATAACGAGGGATTATCTCCCTTTTCCCTGTTTGCACCGATCAATAGTGGCAGGCGTCGGGTGGACAAGGAGTTTGTGAAGAAAAATTCATTTATCGGGGAAATTAAGGCTTTCGAGGATAATTTTAGCATACGCTCTTCTTTGAGTTATTTGGTTACCGTGCGGAATCAAGAGCGGGTATTGTTTCAGAAAGTACCTTTTACCGCGGTGATGACACGTAGTTTTATTTTGTTGCCGGAAGAACCGATGCGTCCCCGTATGGCAGATCCCCGTATTGCTATATTCTATCAGGCAAAATATGAATTTAATTCAAAAAAGAGTGGTGTCGATTTTCGTTACTATGCTAATCGTTGGCGGCTTGAACCTGCGGATGAGGCGGCTTATCGTGCCGGACAATTGACGGAGGTGAAGAAACCGATTGTGTTTTACGTGGATAACGCATTCCCGGAGAGTTGGAAGAAATACATCAAGCAAGGGGTAGAAGAATGGCAGAAAGCCTTTGAAAAGATCGGTTTGAAAAATGCGATTATAGCCAAGGATTTCCCGGAGAATGATCCGGAATTTGATCCGGAAAATCTGAAATATTCTTGTGTACGCTATTCTCCCTCGTGGACACCTAACGCTATGGGACCCTCGTGGACAGATCCCCGGACGGGAGAGATTATCAATGCTTCGGTTTATTTTTATCACAATATAGCTCAATTGATTCAAAATTGGCGATTCGTACAGACGGCTCAGGCGGATGCTGACGTGCGGAGGATGCAGTTGCCGGAAGAATTATTGGGTGAGAGCATCCGTTACGCTATTGCGCACGAGGTAGGTCATTGTCTGGGTTTTATGCATAATATGAGTGCTTCTGCCGCAATCCCCACGGATTCTTTGCGTTCGCCTTCTTACACGCAAAAGTACGGGACAACTCATTCAATCATGGATTATGCCCGGAACAATTACGTGGCACAACCGGGAGACAAGGAGAGGGGTGTGAAGTTGACGCCGCCTCATTTGGGTTTGTATGATTATTTCACGATAAAATGGTTGTACACGCCTTTGTTGGACGAGAAGACCACGGACGAGGAAGTGCCTGTTCTGGATCGTTGGATTGGCGAGAAAGCGGGCGATCCTATATATCGCTATGGAAGACAGCAGATAAACTCTCGTTGGGATCCGAGTTCTTTCGAGGAAGACTTGGGAGATGATCCGATAAAATCCTCTGCGTACGGGATAAAGAATTTGAAATATATTTTGGCGAACCTGAATGAATGGGTAGAGGCAGAAGATAAAGATTATGCGTTTCGCCAACAGATTTATAACGAGATTGTAATGCAGTATTTCAGGTATTTGAATAATGTTATTTTTAATATCGGCGGTATTTACTTGAATGAAAAATATGCCGGGGATCCGATACCTGCTTATGCTTTAGTTCCTAAAGCCAGACAAAAGGAGGCTTTGGTGTTTTTGTTGGATCAGTTGAAAGAGATGGCTTGGATTGATGCGAAGGATTTCAAGGATGGTCTGCCGTTGATGAGCGATATTTCGGGAGATATGGAAAATGCTATTTTCAGGGGACTATTGTCTCGGTTGAACGCGTTAGCCGTGTGCATGGAACAGTCGAAAGAGGAGGCTTATTCTACTCGGGAGTATATGAATGATTTGTATGAATTTATCATGGCTCCTACCAAGAAGAGAAATTCTCTGTCTGAAATTGAAAAACGATTGCAAATCAAGTATTTATCGTTTTTGGTGTCTGCTTCCGGCGTGGAAGTGAAAGGAATGGGCGGCTCGCCTTTCGCGTTCTCCCGTGACGGGATGATTGAGGTTATGGATTACGTGCAAGAGAATAGCCGGAATATTTATGGCGAGTTGCCTGACGAATATCTGGGTATGTTCGCGCGTAGGGGATGTTGTTTCGCTCCGGAGGAAATTAGCGGTTTCGGTAGAACGACGAACCTGAACAGACCGAATGTTTCTATCGGGACGGATTGTTTCTTGATGTTGAAAAAGACCTTGGCTTTATTGAAAAGCCGGATGAATACGGCAACAGAAGATACTCGATTGCATTATCAGTTGTTGGTTTATAAATTGGAGAAGGTTTTTAAGAATAACTGAGACGGGTGATTATTAACAGTAAACTAGTTGTCATGAAAAATATCATATATATAGTGTTTCTTCTTTCGATAGTTCTGTGTCCGTTCGAGGGCAGCGGGATGGTGCGGGAGAAGAAGGATACGGGTAAGAATAAAAATTCGGCTTATCAGAAACTCTTTGATGGTAAGAGTGTAAAGACGGCAAAGGGTGTAATGACGATTCATTACGCGGGGGGAAATGTATACGTGGAGTTTCCCTTGGATTTGTTGGGCAAGGATATGTTATTCGCTTCGTCGATAGAGAACACGAGTGATAACGGAGAGGGAGTTGTCGGGCAATTTGCCGGGACTCCTCAAGTGTTCGTGTTCACGAAAGAGGGAGAGCACGTGCAGGCTCGTTTGCGGCAAGGTGCTCCTGTCGGTAACGGTAGTGGAGATGCTAACATGGAGAGTGCTTTAGAGAAATCTTTTATGCCGGGGGTGTACGCTACGTTTAAAATAGAGACTTACACGCCGGATAATCGTGCCGTGGTGTTGAATATGACATCTTTTTTCTTGGAACACACGGCGTTCACGAATCCGTTTTCCGTTCAGGCTGCCAATTCTGTATGGGGATTCGTCGGGCGGAATCAAAAGTATAAAGCGAACCGGAATTTGTTTCAAGAGGTCAAGGCGGATGGACGGAGCGTTACCGTGGTTTGTGAATCGGGGTATGATGTGGATCATATCGTGGTAGGCTCTGTAACAAGACAGAATATAAAAGTTTCCGTAACATTTAATAAAATGTTGGTGGTTCTGCCCGAAGATAAAATGACACCTCGTTATGCTGATTCTAGGATTGGGGTAAGTTTCGTGACAATTCCCGAAATCGGGAAAGAAAAATCAATATTGACAAAGAAGCATCTAGCCAGACGTTGGCGAGTGGAGCCGAGTGACGAGGTCGCTTATTGGGCCGGGCAGGTCGTGGAACCGAAAAAGCCGATCGTTTTTTACTTGGATACGTTGATGCCGGAAAGTTGGACGAAATATGTTCGTGCGGGTATTGAAGAGTGGAATAAGGCTTTCGAACGTATCGGGTTTAAAAATGTACTGCGTGCTGTTCCTTTTCCCGGAACTTCAGATTTTGACGCGGGGAATATTCAGCATTCTGTGATTCGTTATTCTCCGACCTCTCCGAATATGTATCGTCCCCAACAATCTATGCTGGTGGATAACCGGAGCGGGGAGATTCTTAACGCATCGTTGTATTTACATCATCATTTTTTGTTCATACTGCATCGGGACAGGCTTCTATACACGATGGCGGCAGATCCGGAAGCACGTAAAGCTGTTTTGTCAGAGGAGGTGATGGGACAATTGATAAAGAGTCAGATGATTCGGGAGATCGGTTCGTGTTTGGGATTGAGATCCAATTTGCGGGCATCTTCTGTTTACCCGGTTGATTCGTTGCGTTCCGCGACTTTCACGAGGGAACACGGGTTGTCACCCTCGATAATGGATATGGTGCCGTATAATTATGTCGCTCAGGAAGAAGACGTGAAAAATGGCGTGATGCTGGTACAAGACAAGCTGGGGGAATACGATTATTACGCCATAGAATGGTTGTATAAACCGATTCGAGGGGTGAAGAATGCGGACGAGGAACGTGATACTTTGGATCGTTGGATTAAAGAATCCCGTCTGGATATAGCTAAAACATACGGGCATACCCCTTTTACCTCGAATGTTTACGATCCCCGAATATTGAGTGAGGATTTGGGAAACGATCATGTTAAAGCGGGGGAATATCTGATAAAGAATCTGAAAAAGTCGATGGCTCATTGTCGCGAATGGTTTGCCGAAGAGGATAAAACACTGGAACTCCAAAATAAGTTGTATGTTTTTATACAAGGACGGTATATGGACGGGTTGAACCGGATTGCATCCTATATCGGCGGTATGTATATCAATGAAGGTAATAGCGATGAGAATGTACAGCATTATGCGGTTGTTCCTAAAGCCAAACAACGGGAAGCCATTAATTTCTTGTTGACACAGGCTAAAGATTTGGAATGGTTGGATAATCAAGAATTAAGACATGACCTGCGGGTGAGCTCTTCCGCCGTGCAACAAAAACGGATGGATATTTTTGGATTGTTATTTTCCCGTTGGTATATGGTTATTATGAGTTCCCGTAAGGCAAGCGGGGGATATACCGCGGACGAGTACATGGATGAATTGTACCGGATGGTGTGGGAGGGTACCATAAAACGTAGAAAATTGGATCCGTTGGAAAGGGATTTCCAGATGGCTTTCTTGGCTGCTGTGATTGCTTCTTCGACGGTAACGGAAGATGCCGCGAAACTGGATGCACACACGAAAGCGTTGGCACAGGGAATAAGCAGTGGCAGACAACTTTATGACCCTATTCTTTGTGAAAAGATGGAGCGGATGCAGGTAGAAAATATTAGTGGATTCTATGCGCAAGAGGGGATTAAGGTAAATACATTGTCACGTTCTCATGTCTTTTACCAAATGTTGCTGAAAATCGATGGTATGGTGAATAATGCCATGAAAACAAGCACGGGAGAAATGAAGGACTATTACGAGTATTTACATTATAAAATCAGACAGGCTTTGGATGTAGAAGGTATTCGTTAGAGAAAGTTGTTTAAAAAGAGAGTTGCAATATGTCAGAAATATTGCAACTTTTTTTCACCCTTTTGGGGTATTCGAGTGTCTTTTTAAAGTAGTCGAGTAACAGGAAATTTTAATTAATGCTGATGAGATGAAATTGAACGTACTTTTATTGTGTCTGGGAACTATGCTGGTAAATGAAGAAGAAAAGAAAAGTCCGGTGGATTACGTGAATCCTTTTATCGGGACGAAAAGCATGGGACATACTTTCCCGGGGGCTTGTGTTCCGTATGGTGCGGTACAGTTAAGTCCCGATACGGAGAACGTGCCGCATAATATTGATGGTGTTTACCGGAAAGATACTTATCGATATTGTGCCGGATACCAGTATGATGATCTGACGATTGTCGGGTTCAGTCACACACATTTGAGCGGGACGGGACATTCGGATTTAGGTGATGTGCTTTTGATGCCGACAGTCGGGGAATTGAAATTAATTCCCGGTACGGCGGAACAGCCGGAAGAGGGGTATCGTTCCCGGTTTTCGCACGATCAGGAAAAAGCCTTACCCGGCTATTACGAGGTGATGTTGCAGGATTATGACGTGAAAGTGCAGTTGACAGCGACGGAACGGGTGGGGATTCACAAATATACTTATCCGTCAGGAGTGGAAGAAGGTCATGTGATAGTGGATTTGTTGCACGGAATATATAATTATGACGGGAAGGTATTGTGGGCGAATCTCCGGGTGGAAAATGATACCTTATTAACAGGATACCGGATCACGAGGGGATGGGCTCGGACGAATTACACTTATTTCGCGATAACGTTCTCCAAACCGATACGGAATTACGGGCACGAGAATTTCGAGGAGGTGGACTATAAAGGTTTTTGGCGTCGGTTTGATGAGAAACACAATTTCCCGGAAATGGGCGGTAGGGGCATTGTGGCATATTTTGATTTCGACTTACACGATAGCCCGGAACTGGAGGTTAAGGTGGCTCTTTCGTGCGTGAGCACGGAAGGTGCGTTGAAAAACTTACAGGCGGAAGCGGCAGGTGTTGACTTTGAAACGTTGGCGGCACGTGCCGGAGAGAAATGGAACAAGGAGCTTTCGGTGATTGAGGCTCGAGGAAGTCATGACGAGTTGTGTATGTTATATACCTCGTTGTACCACACGATGATAAATCCGTCTGTTTACATGGACGTGGATGGACAGTACCGGGGTGTGGATCACATGATTCATCAGGCGGAAGGTTTTACCAATTATACCGTTTTTTCTTTGTGGGATACCTATCGGGCTTTGCACCCGTTGTTTAATGTGATCAACCGGGAGCGGAACCGGGATATGGTGATGTCCATGTTGGAGCATTACCGGCAGAGTGTACACAAGGCTTTGCCCGTGTGGTCGCATATGGGTAACGAGAACTGGTGTATGATCGCTTATCACGGGGTTGCCGTCGTGGCGGATGCCGTGGCGAAAGGTATCGAGCTGGATACGGCGTTGGTATTGGAGGCGATGAAGAACAGTTCGAATATTCCGTATTACCAGCATACCCGTGAATACGTGGAAAAGGGGTACGTGCCTGTGGATAAAGACGGGAATGGTGCTTCAATCACGCTGGAGAACGCGTATGACGATTGGGCGATATATCGGACGGCGAAGGCGGCGGGGAACGAGAATATGGCTCACGAATACGAAAGCCGGGCGATGAATTACCGTAATCTGTTTGACGAACGTTTGGGATTTGCACGTCCCCGCTTATCCGACGGGAGCTGGAAAGAGCCGTTCGATCCGTTGGGCACGCATGGCGAAGGATTTATCGAGGGTAATTCGTGGAATTACTCGTTGCACGTGCCGCACGATGTAAACGGGTTGATCCGTTTGACGGGAGGGGAAAAGCGTTTTGCCGAACGGTTGGATAGCTTGTTCACGATGCATCTTCTGGAAAAATATTATGCCGATACGGAGGACATCACGGAAGAGGGGTTAATGGGGAATTACGTGCACGGGAATGAACCCAGCCATCACGTGTTGTATTTGTACGCTTGGACTTCTCAACCTTGGAAGACGCAGTTCCGGGTGCGGGAAGTGATGAACCGTATGTACAGGAATAAAATCGACGGGTTATGCGGTAACGACGATTGCGGGCAGATGTCTGCTTGGTATATCTTCTCGGCTTTAGGATTTTATCCTGTCTGTCCCGGGACGGATCAATACGTGTTGGGTGCTCCTTACCTGCCCTACATGAAAATACGTTTGGAGAATGGCAACACGTTTGAGGTGCGTGCGTCGAAAGTGGATGACAAAAACCGATACGTGCAAGCTGTCCGGTTGAACGGGAAACCGTATGATAAGGCTTATATAACCCAACGGGATATTATGGCGGGAGGGGTGTTGGAGTTTGAGATGAGTAATCGTCCCAACCGAAATAGGATTTACACGGAAGATAATAAACCTTATTCCTTGACACGATGAATATAAAGATAATCATATGTTGGTGTATCTTGGGAATGGCAAGTTCCTGCGGATGCAAAAAGAATAGCCCGAAAGCGGGAGAAGTTGTGGATTGGTCTGCCTATGACGTGGGACAAGTGGAGTTCCGGAATTTGTCGCCGGAAACGGAAGGGGCTGAATTATACGCCCACATCGTTCCCCATCCCGAACAATTTATGCAGGAATGCGCCCGACAAGTATTGAATACACTCTATTTTTCACCAGCGGATAGTATTCCGGGAGTGAGATGGATTACTTATATATTAAAGTCTTATGACGGAATATCGGCGAAAAGCGGTAATCCGCCCTCGATCACGATTACTTACAGCACGGATTGGGTGGAGAAAAGTTACAAGGGAAACATGGATGCGTTGGTGCGGGAAAACCGGGGAGTACTCTGGCATGAATTGACACACGGGTTTCAATTGGAACCGCAAGGGATAGGAACTTACGGGACAAACAAGACTTTTTGGGCTTTCATCGAGGGGATGGCGGATGCCGTGCGTTACGTGAATGGCGGTTTCACTTTGGACGACCGCCCTAAGGGAGGACATTACATGGACGGGTATCGTACAACGGGTTTCTTTTTGGCTTGGTTGACGCAGACGAAAGATTCGGATTTTTTGCGTAAATTTAACCGCAGTACTTTGCACGTCATTCCTTGGTCTTTTCAAGGTGCGATTCAATATGCTCTCGGGGAGGGATATGACATAGACCGGCTTTGGGAAGAATACATGAACGCGATGGGAGATAAGTAGAGGCGTACAAGAAACTGGAGAGGTGTAATATAATACGTTGTGTTTATGAGATATTATGTTTGTGTTTTAGTTTGTTTGTGGCTCGGCGTGGGTATTCCTGCGCGAGCTCAAACTGTTTTTGAGCCCGTGGAGTACGTGAATCCGCTTATGGGTACACAGTCCACGTTCGAGTTGTCGGCAGGGAACACTTACCCGGCGATTGCCCGTCCGTGGGGAATGAATTTCTGGATGCCCCAGACGGGGAAAATGGGCGACGGTTGGGCTTATGTCTACACGGCAAACAAGATACGGGGATTCAAACAGACGCATCAGCCGAGTCCATGGATTAATGATTACGGTCAATTCTCGCTGATGCCCGTGGTCGGGAAACCGGAGTTCGAGCAGGAGCGGCGTGCCAGTTGGTTCTCGCATAAGGGGGAAGTGGCGAAACCTTATTATTACAAGGTTTATCTTGCGGAGCACGATGTGGTGACGGAGTTCACGACGACAGAGCGGGCGGCTCTTTTCCGCTTTACTTTTCCGGAGAACGAACATTCGTATATTGTTGTCGATGCTTTTGACCGAGGTTCATTTGTCTGTATCGAGGGAGATAACAAGATCGTGGGATACACTACTCGGAATAGTGGCGGTGTGCCGGAGAATTTCAAGAATTACTTCGTGATAGAATTTGATAAACCATTCGAGTATAAACACACGTTTGTCGACGGGAAACTGAGTGACGATTCAGTACAGCAATCCCATCACGTGGGAAGCGTGATTGGCTTCCGAACAAAAAAGGGGGAGAAGGTTCACGCCCGCGTGGCATCTTCATTTATAAGCCCGGAACAGGCTGAATTAAACTTGAAAGAGTTGGGAAACGACGATTTCGAAACCTTGGTCGGGCGGGGTAAAGCGGCATGGAATAAAGTGTTAGGAGCTATTCAGGTAGAAGGAGGTTCGTTGGACCAATACCGGGTGTTTTATTCTTGCCTCTACCGTTCGGTACTTTTTCCCCGTAAGTTTTATGAAATAGATGCGGAGGGAAACACGGTGCATTACAGTCCATATAATGGAGAGGTGTTGCCGGGATATTTGTACACGGATACGGGATTCTGGGATACATTCCGTTGTCTGTTTCCCTTGTTGAATCTGGTTTATCCTTCCCGGAACAAGGAAATACAGGAGGGATTAATTAATACTTACAAGGAAAGCGGCTTTTTCCCGGAATGGGCAAGTCCGGGACACCGGGGATGTATGGTCGGGAATAATTCGGCTTCCGTGCTCGCGGATGCCTATTTGAAAGGCGTGCGGGTGGCTGACGTGGAAACACTGTACGAGGGGCTGATACACGGCACGGAACACGTGCACCCGAAAGCCTCTTCCACGGGACGTTTGGGACACGAGTATTATAATACATTGGGATACGTGCCTTACGACGTGGGGATAAACGAGAGTGCCGCGCGTACATTGGAATATGCTTATGATGATTGGTGTATTTATCAATTAGCAACGAAGTTAGAGCGTCCGGCAGAGGAAGTGGAGCGATTTGCCCGACGGGCGATGAATTATAAACATTTATTCGACCCTGAAACCAAGTTAATGCGGGGAAAGAATCAGGATGGCACTTTTATGACGCCCTTCTCTCCCCTGAAATGGGGTGACGCTTTCACGGAGGGGAATAGTTGGCATTACACGTGGTCGGTATTCCACGACCCTCAAGGGTTGATTGATTTAATGGGAGGAAAAGAGTCTTTCGTGCAGATGCTGGACTCTGTTTTTGCCGTGCCGCCCCTGTTTGACGAGAGTTATTACGGGGGAGTGATTCATGAAATCCGGGAAATGACCGTCATGAACATGGGGAATTACGCTCATGGAAATCAACCTATACAGCACATGATATACTTGTATAATTATGCCGGACAACCTTGGAAAGCGCAGTACTGGCTGCGGGAAGTGATGAACCGGATGTACACGCCCGGACCGGACGGTTATTGCGGGGACGAGGATAACGGGCAGACATCGGCATGGTACGTGTTCTCGGCGCTTGGTTTTTATCCCGTCTGTCCGGGTTCGGAGCAATACGTGCTGGGTACACCGCTTTTCCCGAAAGCTACGATTCATTTCGAGAACGGGAAAAAGATGGAGATTGTTGCCCCGGGGACAGACGATACGCGTCGCTATATCGACCGGATGAAATTGAATAAACGAGTTTACACGAAGAATTACGTCACACATAAAGACTTGCATGGTGGCGGACGGATAGAGTTCCGTATGAGTGAAGGCCCGAATAAGTCGAGAGGAACCGGTGATACGGATTTCCCTTATTCTTTTTCTTTGGAAAAATAGGCAGGGCAAATGCGTCAAAACGCTTTTTGCCCTTTTAGTCAAAAGTTTATAAAGTCTATAAAGTTTATAAGGTTTATGGACCCTAGCGGGCGCTTTGTCCACGGCAGCTATGCTGCCGGTAAACCTTGTCCGAAGGACGCCCGTTACTTTATGAACTTTATAAACTTTATGAGCTGAAAGCTCAACTTTATGAACTGGGCGGGGCAAAAAGCGTTTTAATGCGTTTGCCCCGGAAAATAGAGGATATTGCTTTCTCGAAAGGAGTTTCTATATTTGTATGAATTATAAAACGATTTTATGGAGAAAGCAAATTTGACTCTTTACACGGTAATCGGTGATTTCGACCGGGTGGCACAATCTATGGAAAAGCGGTTCCGTGAGGTAACTAAAATATTCTCGCCTGACAATAATCGCTGGATGTTCGTGTTGCAGGACGATTCGGTGATTCGTTGTTCTATGATGCAGACCAAGGACGAGGCGGAGCGGGTGGCAGAACACACGAACGGGATGGCGAATTTTTTTGCGCAGGCGGAAACCGAATTGACCGCTATCAAGGAAGAAGTACTTCGTCAGGTCAATTGTTTCAATTGTGTCGTGGGTATAGAGTTCGAGGTTGATGATAATCGGGAGCGGACGAATTATATCGTGAATACTATTTTTGATGCTGCGGCAGATATAAACGGTTTCGTGCTTTACCCAAGCATGAGCCTGTATGACAGTAAGGGTAAACTGCTTTTTTCGGCACGGGGCGAGAGTGAGTACGAGACTTTTCGTCCGGTGGCAAACTCCGATTTGTTGGAAATCGGACGTTCGGCACCCGCAGATGTGGATCAATATCGTAGAGAGCGTTCCATCGTCCGTCTGGAAGAGGAAGGTGTACCTTATATAGAGCATTTGCCTTGCGAGGTATTGGACAGTGAAGCAGTTATTCGTACCCCGGAAGAAATAGCCCGTAGGGCGACAGCGTTGTTTGCCGTGGCATTGTATTCGGAGGTAATGTTGTCCGAGAATCCCGATCGGGAGGAAGGATTGAGTTTCGTGCAGAAAATAGATGAAAGTTATCATATTATGGACGAACTGACTCCCTTGGAGAAAACTTATCTTGAAAATCCTTCACCGGAACAGCATGACTGTATTCAATTCCTGTGGCGGTACGAGTGTTGTGCCGTGCTATTGTGGGCATTAGGGAGCGCGGAGTTGTCCTATCCCTCGGAGATTTGTGATGTCCCGTTTATAGCCCGGTTTTTCTTTGATAACCAAGAGAAAGGGACTATTTTAGGGGTAGGCGAAACACGGGGTAAAGAGGAGATTCTGGATGAGGCTGACTTGACATTGCGTTATGATTGGGCATGCGTGGATGCCCGTATCAAAGGGAAAGAAATGCCTGCTTCATTGGAAGGGGGAATAGTGATGGAACGTCATTACGCGTTTAACTGGTTGATAGGAGCGAATGGGGGTGCGGATTGGGATGATATTCGACCGACAACTTGACAAACTTCCAGCATATTTTGTTGTCCTGTCGTTTTATAGACGTTTGGAAACGGTTCAAGAACGGTTGAACAACGGTTCATGAACGACAGTACTTCTGGAAAAGGCTTGGAATGGTTCCCTTGCCATTAGCGTTTTGGGTGTTTAAGGTGTTGGATGCTTATTTTCTTTTTTCAGTCAAGTATTTCCAAAAGCGGGCGGGGAGATTCTGACGGTGTAGTTTCGGATTGAGGCGCTCTTTGATAGCGATCGTTTTAAAGTAGGTTTGCCAAAGTTGCTGAAAGAGCTTTTCGTCTTGGTCCATGATGCTCTCGTCGAGGAACCCGGTGAGAAGATGTCCCTCTTTTTGTTCGAAATGTACTTCCGTGACCGTGGTTAGATCATAGTAGTAACCGTACTCTCGTTTTAGGTCATAGAGTAACCATTGCTGGTCGGCAAAACGGTCTTGCAAGTAAGGGATAACCAACGAGAGAACATTATACAAGGGTTTCAAGGCGGCGAAGTACGTGCCGTCCGCGGCTTTTTGGAAACGCAGGAACTGGATAACTCGGAGGCGTTCGTTTTTCACTTGCTTGAATACTTTGGACAGTTCCAATACATCCGGATCGCCGAAGTTAAGTTCAATGGAGCGCGGTGCGTCTATCGCCTTGCGTATATAGCGGAATAACAAAAGATCAATCCCCGGCAGTTCCGATAACCAGCACGTTGTGAGTTGAGAAAGGGCTGGGGCTGACAATTTCTTTTGCAGTCCTTTCCATACCCGTTCACTCCTTTCCGTGTCCGTCGTTACCGTGAAACTTTTGTCATAAAATAGCGGTAGCGTTTCACCTTCCCCGAGCAAGACATCCGGATACTTTTTGTAACTATACGCGTCAAAAACCGTGGTCAGCAACCCTTCAAATGTCTTATCGTAGATGAAAATAACCATGTGTCAATTTTAGATTTAGTGATTTTTGATTTAAGATTCCAGCCACACAAGCTAACGCTTCTTCCTTTTCCATCTGCCAAGTTTTTTTAATCGTAAATCGTAAACCATAAATCATAAATTAATAAGATTTCAATTGACAAAGTCGAATGGAATAATCAGTTGCCCGTCGTCGATTTTCCGGGTTGCCCTTTGGGTTAGGATACGTCTAACATTCTCCGGTTTTAATTCATTGACGGTTTTGGTTGGCAATTCGTGGCAGGTGATGAAATATTGTGCTTTTTTCAACACGACACCTATCTGCTTGAGTTGAGCCATCCCTAAACGGGAATAACGGCGTGCCGTGACAATCATTTTAGCAGACTTCACGCCAAGCCCCGGGACCCGGAGCAGCATCTCGTAGTCCGCCCGGTTGACGTCCACGGGAAAGGCTTCGGGATGACGTAACGCCCATGCCAGTTTGGGATCAATCTCCAAGTCAAGATCGGGATAGGAATCATCCACGATTTCTTCCACCTTGAAATGGTAGAAACGAAGCAGCCAATCGGCCTGATACAATCGGTTTTCCCGAACAAGGGGCGGCTGTTTCAGAGCCGGTAACCGATGATCGTACGCGTTGACGGGCACGAATCCCGAATAATAAACCCGTTTCATGCTGGGGCGCTTGTACAGGGCGGAAGTAAGCCCGAGTATATCTTTATCCTTGTCGGGTGTGGCGCCGATGATCATTTGCGTGCTCTGTCCTGCCGGAACAAAACGGGGTGCATGTCGGTACTTCTTTCTGTCCTCTGCACTTTGCAACATCCCTTGTTGAATAAAGCGCATGGGAGTGAATACGCTCTGGAAGTCTTTTTCCGGGGCGAGAAGTTGCAGGCTCTGCTCGTTCGGAATCTCGATATTCACGCTCATCCGGTCGGCGTATAACCCCGCCTCGTTCACCAGTTCCTGACTGGCACCGGGGATACTTTTCATGTGGATGTACCCGTTGAATTTATATACTTGCCGGAGGTCTTTCACCACCCGAACCAATCGTTCCATGGTATAGTCCGGGTTACGAACGACTCCGGAACTGAGAAATAGTCCCTCGATATAATTCCGTCGATAAAACTCTATCGTCAAGTTGACCAACTCCGTCACGGAAAAAGTAGCCCGCGGCAGATCATTACTCCTGCGGTTTATACAGTAAGCACAATCGTATATGCAGTTATTCGTGAGCATGATTTTGAGCAACGAAATACAGCGTCCGTCTTCCGCGAAACTATGGCATATACCCCATCCCTCGGCACTTCCGATTTGTCCTTTTTTGTGAGAACGGGAAGTTCCGCTGGATGCACATGATACATCGTACTTCGCTGATTCAGCGAGGATTTTGAGCTTGTTGAGTACACTTTCATCCATGTCGAACGGGGTTTAGTCTTCCTCACAAAGATAGAATAAAAAATACTTGTCCGGATGGATGAAAGGGATTTTATCTTTTAGTTTTTCTATGCCAAAGTAATCGTTTTGTCCAGATACACATCTTGAATGGCGTTCAATAATTCTACGCCCTCTTTCATCGGTTTCTGGAAAGCCTTTCTACCGCTGATAAGTCCCATGCCGCCGGCTCGCTTGTTAATGACGGCTGTTATCACGGCTTCTTTCAGATCGGATGCACCTTTGGATTCTCCGCCGGAATTGATTAAACCGACCCGTCCCATGTAGCTGTTCGCGACCTGATAACGGCACAAGTCTATCGGGTGGGAAGACGTGAGGCGGGAATATACGCGTTCGTCCGTTTTCCCGAATTTTAAAGCGGTAAAGCCACCGTTGACCGTGGGGAGTTTCTGTTTCACGATGTCGGCTTGTATCGTGGCTCCTAAATGATTGGCTTGTCCGGTAAGGTCTGCCGCAGAGTGATAATCCGTGCCGTCTTTCTTGAAGTGTTCGTTTCGCAGGTAACACCAGAGGATGGTGGTCATGCCTAATTCATGGGCGTGAGCGAAGGCTTCCGAGATTTCCAGTATCTGACGCCTGCTTTCCGGGGAACCGAAGTATATCGTGGCACCCACGGCGGCGGCACCCATGTTCCAAGCTTCTTCTACCGTGCCGTACAAGGTTTGGTCATATTGGTTCGGGTAAGTTAGAAGTTCGTTGTGGTTGATTTTCACGATAAAAGGTATCTTGTGAGCGTATTTGCGGGCTACCGAGCCGAGTACGCCGTATGTTGAAGCAACCGCGTTGCAGCCACCTTCAATGGCGAGTCTTATAATATTCTCGGGATCGAAGTAGAGCGGGTTCGGGGCAAATGATGCACCTGCCGAATGTTCGATGCCTTGATCCACTGGTAGAATGGACACGTATCCCGTGTTTGCCAGACGTCCGTGTCCCAGAATGGATTGCAGACTGTTTAACGTGCGGGTATTTCTGTCGGAAGGTACCCATATATCGTCGATCGTGGTTGGCGACGGGGCGTGAATCAATGACTTGTCAATTGTCCTGCAAGTGTGATTTAGAAGAAATTCACTTTGATCTCCAAGGATTTCAGTTATTTTGTTTGTGTTCATACGGTAAAATTTTTACGTTACTCCCTATGAAACGTAAAAGTGGGAGAATATGTTGTCTGCATGAGAAAAAAAGTTTATTTTTACATTCATTAATTAACATTGATAATCATGGTGAAATCAATCTATATACTGGGGGTGTTATTGTGCACGTGTATTTTACCGGCGGGGGCGCAGAAGGGGAAGTTTTACGAGAAACAGGTATGTTTCCCGGGGCAGGCAACCTTGGAAGAGAAAGTGGATATGGCGTCACGGCTGATTCCCTCGAAAAAGCAATTGGCGTGGCAACAATTGGAGATGACCGCTTTTATCCATTTCGGGATGAATACCTTCACGGGACAGGAGTGGGGGGACGGTAAAGAGTTCCCCGCGATGTTCAATCCCGTGGCTCTGGACGCGGACCAATGGGTGCGGGTATTGAAAGCGGGTGGCTTCAAACTGGTGATCATTACCGCGAAACATCATGACGGTTTTTGCTTGTGGCCCACGAAGACAACCCGACATTCGGTGGCTTCTTCCCCGTGGAAAAACGGAAAAGGGGACGTGGTCAAAGAGGTGAAGAAAGCCTGTGAGCGGAACGGGATGAAATTCGGCGTGTACGTTTCCCCGTGGGACCGGAATGCTTCCTGCTATGGCGATTCCGTGAAATACAACGAGTTCTTTATACAACAATTGACCGAGTTGTTGTCCGACTATGGCAAGGTGGACGAAGTATGGCTCGACGGGGCAAACGGCGAGGGACCGAACGGGAAGAAACAAGCATATAACTGGGAAGCGATCATGAAGACAATCAATAAATTGCAACCCAATGCTGTCACGGCAATTTGCGGTGACGATGTCCGTTGGGTAGGGAACGAAAGAGGTCGGGGGAGAGATACGGAGTGGAGTGCCTCGGCATTGGTGCCGGAGGTGTTCCCGAGTGCCCGCGTGAGAAACGAGCGGTTGCATTTGGATTCCTATACCCGTGATCTGGGGAGCAGGCATGTACTTGCCCGTGCTACTGAGCTTTTTTGGTATCCGTCCGAGGTCGATGTGTCTATCCGTCCCGGTTGGTTCTATCATGATTATGAAGATAATAAAGTAAAGTCTTTGAAGGAATTGGTGGACATTTATTTCCATTCCGTGGGATGTAATTCTTCTTTGTTATTGAATGTACCGCCGGATAAACGGGGTGTGATTCACGAGAATGACGCGGCTCGCTTGAAAGAGTTCGGTGAATATATAGAAAAGACATTCTCGAAAGATTATACCTCTCGTTGGGCTCGTCCGTGGACAGCAAAACCGGGTGAGCAGAAAGAATATGCCTTAAATAAAGGTGCCGTGGTCAACACTGTTATGTTGCAGGAAGATATCAGCAAAGGGCAGCGGGTAGAAGCCTTCACCGTGGAAGTCTGCGTAAACGGGGAATGGAAACCCGTCGCGGAGGGCACCACGATCGGGTACAAGCGTCTTTTGCGCTTCCCGGATACGGAAACAGACGGCATCCGTGTAATAATCCGTGAATGTCGCGGTGTGGCAAATATATCGCGGGTAGGGGCGTTCTTGGCGCCGAAAATAAATTAGTTTATAAGGTTATTGACCCCGCGGGTGCTTTGTTTATGGCTGCAAAGCTGCTGATAAATTTTTCCGGGGAACTCCCGCGACCTTGTAGACCTTATGGTTTTCTACTTTATAAACTTTACAAACTTTATAACTTTACAAACTCATTTTACGTTTACCTGTAGAGATTAGAAAACAATATTAAAACTACAGGATATGGCGAAAAAAGTAGCAGAACAATTGGTCGAAATACTGGTAGAAGTCGGAGTGAAACGTATTTATGCCGTGACAGGCGATAGTTTGAATGAAATAAATGACGCCGTGCGGCGTAATGGTAAAATTCAATGGATACACGTGCGACACGAGGAAGTCGGGGCTTACGCGGCAGGAGCCGAGGCGCAGCTTCATGGGCAGTTGGCTTGTTGCGCCGGGAGTAGCGGACCGGGACACGTGCATCTGATCAACGGTCTGTATGACGCTCATCGTTCCGGGGCTCCGGTGCTGGCGTTGGCATCGACAATGGCGACCGAGGAGTTCGGTTCCCGGTATTTTCAAGAAACCGATACGATAAAATTATTTGATGATTGCAGTTATTATAATCAAGTGGCAGCTACACCGGCTCAATTGCCCCGTATGTTACAGGCGGCAATGCAAACGGCGTTATCCCGGCACGGTGTTGCCGTGGTCGGTATTCCGGGAGATGTGACGGCGAAAGATTCGGTAGATATTTTTTCATCTTTGCACCCTTTCCCGACTCAACCGTCTATCCGTCCTTCCGACAAGGAATTGGACGAGCTGTCAGCCTTGTTGAACAATAAAACGAAAATCACTCTATTTTGCGGGATGGGAGCGAAAGATGCTCATGCCGAGGTGGTGGAATTGTCACATCGGTTGAACGCTCCCGTGGCTTATTCTTTCAAAAGCAAAATGGAAATACAGTACGATAACCCGAACGAGGTCGGTATGACCGGGTTATTAGGTATGCCTTCCGGTTATGACAGTATGCACGAGGCGGAAGTTCTCGTAATGCTCGGTACGGATTTTCCCTATGCGCCTTTTATGCCGGAGAATAACACGATCGTTCAGATTGATATAAAACCGGAACGATTGGGACGACGGGCGAAGGTAGACATGGGACTTTGCGGCGACGTGAGAGCAACGTTGCAGGCTTTGCTGCCTCGGATCAAGCAAAAAGAAGACGATGATTTCTTGAAAAAACAATTGAAAGGGTACGAACGGGTAAAGGAGAATTTGAATGCTTACGTGGAAGTACACGGCGAGAAAGATCGGATTCACCCGGAATACGTGATGTCTGTCGTGGACAAGTTAGCGTCGAAAGACGCGATCTTTGCCGTGGATACCGGGATGACTTGTGTTTGGGGGGCCCGCTATCTGCACGGGACGGGACAACGGAAAATGTTGGGTTCGTTTAACCACGGTTCCATGGCAAATGCCGTTCCCCAAGCTATCGGGGCTTCGCTGGCGTATCCCGACAGACAGGTATGGGCATTGTGCGGGGACGGCGGATTGTCTATGTTGCTGGGAGATCTTTCCACGATTGTACAATATAAATTGCCCGTGAAAATCGTCGTGTTCAATAACCGTTCGTTGGGAATGGTGAAATTGGAGATGGAAGTTGCCGGGTTACCCGATTGGCAGACAGACATGGAGAATCCCGATTTCGCCCTCGTGGCAAAAGCCATGGGCATGGAAGGATTCACGGTAAACGATCCCGAGGAAGTTCAATCGACACTGGAAAAAGCGATGAAAATAAACGGCCCGGTGCTGGTGAACGTGATGACCGACCCGAACGCTCTCGCCATGCCGCCCAAGGTGGAGTGGAGCCAGATGCTGGGATTTGCGCAATCCATGTATAAGTTGATGCTCAACGGACGGACAAAGGAAATTTTGGATACGATCACGTCTAATTTCAGACACATGAAAGAAGTGCTATGAGATGAAAGATTGTATCTTTGTATTGTAATAAAGATAGAATTATATGATAGATTTTAAACCGATCAAAATTGAAGATAAAGAGTTAATAACGTCGTATTTTTTGGCCTGCGGGAACCGGGATTGCAACCTGTCATTCGTGAATTTGTACACGTGGCAGTTCCTGACTAACAGTTGCTATGCCGTGGTGGATAATTGCCTGATCGTGCGTTTCACGCTGGACGAGGAAAGTATCGTGTACACGATGCCCGTCGGGACAGGGGACGTGAAAGGAATCATCGGGATGTTGAAAGAGCAGGCAAAGGCTGAAGGGCATGTCTTGCGGATACATGGCGTGTTCCCGGAAATGGAAGAGTGGTTCAACCGGGAGTTCCCCGGACGATTTGATTACCGTCTGGATCGGGATTATTTTGACTATATATATCTAAGGAAAGAATTGGCGGAATTGAAAGGTAAGAATTTCCAGCCCAAGCGGAATCATGTCAACAAGTTCAAGCGGACGTACAATTATCGTTACACTCCCTTGACGGCGGACATGATTCCGCATTGCCTCGAACTGGAGGAGAAATGGTGCGAGCAACACGGTTGTGATGAAGAGCAGAGCTTGATTAACGAGCGAAAAGCATTGAACTCCGCGTTACGCCATTTTGACGAGTTGGAACTGACGGGCGGTGCGCTTTGGGTGGATGACGAGATTGTCGGTTTTACCTATGGCGCTCCCGTGAATAAGGATACTTTTGCCGTGCATATCGAGAAAGCGGATAGCCGTATCGACGGGGCTTATAATATATTGAATCAAGAATTTGCCTTGCATATTCCGGAAAAATATATTTACTTGAACCGGGAAGAAGACTTGGGATTAGTCGGCTTACGAAAGGCAAAGTTATCTTATCGTCCCGTGATTCTGTTGGAAAAAGGGTACGCTCAATTAATCGAAAATTGAAAATGGCATGAAACAAGAGGTAATGGATTTGTGGCGATTGTGTTTTGATGACACGGAAGAGTTTATTCGTTTCTATTTCAGTAAGAAATATAAAGACGAAAACACTCTTGTATATCGTGACCGGCAAGGTGATGCTGTCGCGGCGCTGCAAATGCCGCTTTACCCGATGACCTTCGCCGGAACCTTGTTGCAGACGGGGTATATTTCGGGCGCTTGTACCCACCCTCTGGCCCGTGCGCGGGGAATCATGACAAAGTTATTGCAGGAGGCCTTTGCCGTGATGAGAAAGCGGGATGTCCCCGTGAGTACTTTAATCCCGGCAAACGATTGGTTGTACGGCTATTACGAGAAGATGGGATATGCCGCTATTTTTGATTTCTCACCCGAACATTACACGATTTTCGCTCCTCCCGTGTCGGAGCATTACCGGGTGGAGGCGTTCCGTGACGAGGCTTTGTTGACAGACGAAGTGTTTCGTTATTTTGAAGATGCCATGCTCCGTCGTCCCTGTTGTATTCAACATGACCGGGAGGATTTTAACACAATTATGGAGGATTTGCGTATAAGCGAAGGTGCTTTGCTCGTGGCGTATAACCGTGAAGATCACCTTGTCGGCATGGCATTTGCCGAGCCGCGGGGGAATCATATTTTGGTAAAAGATTGGCTGTATGACTCCGGGGAAGTAAAACAGGCGCTCTTGTGGGGGATAATGACACGTTTGGATACTGCCGAAATATTCTGTCGTTCGCTACCGACGGGGAAAAATGACGAACATCGGGGGATGGCGAGAATCTTGGACGTGGAACAGGTGTTGCGGTTGTATGCTGTCCGTTATCCCGATCTGCATCTCGTGTTGAAAGTGACGGATGAACAAATCCCGGAGAACACGGGAATATATATCGTCGGTGAGGGCGCTTGTACCCGGAAAGTCGCCGAAGAAACACCCGTCGAATTGACCGTGCAAGAGTTAACCCGTTTGGTATTCGGTTATTACCCGGAACGTTTTCCCGGGTTAGCCTCTCGTTTCAAAGCCTGTCATCCTTTTATAAGTCTGATGCTGGACTGATTTTCCGATCCTGTTTCGGGTTTTTCGAGTTCACGATACCGTCGATCTCTTCGAGGGTAAGTTTCTTCACGTTTGTAATGATAATGTTTTCTTTCAGGAAATTACCATACGTGTTGCACTCGTTGATGATGGTTTCGAATATTTCTTTCAACCCGGCATCAATCGGCAACAAAAGGGTAAACATGATGTATTTATCGAAGTGCTCGGAACTCTCGATTTCTCCTTTAGCCTTGGTCACTACCAGTTCGGTTTCTTTCTTGGCAATATCCCATTGGAACGGTTGTATAACCACCCCCTCGTTGGCAATATAAACACAGAAATAACGTAATAGAGTCCCGTGGCCGCCCAATCCCGTGGAAACAAACACGGTAGATTCATCCAGCAGGGAAGATTGAATCAACATACGCGATTGTTGCAACGCCACGGTCGCCCATTTTTTCAACGGGGTGTCTTCCTTCTGGAATGCCTCAATCTTCCGGTATATCGCTATATCATTTATCGTGGCCAGTACAGCCAGAATCTTTCTCTTCTTGTCTTCACTGACGGACTCGTTGTACAATTCATCCGTCAACTGGGGAGCTTCTTCTATCAGCATCTTGAATTTCGTCTTGTCTTTCATCAAAAATTCAAGAAGTGCCATAAAGTGATGTTGCACCTCCACGTCTATTTCTTCTTCCATGATATTGAGTTGTGAAGCGTTTTTTGCCAAAAACTCGTTCACGTTACCCCATTTCTTCTCGTCTCTGTTGTCTTTATCTTCTGCTTTCATATTACAAAAATAAGCTATTTATTGATTATACGAATTAAAAAAGAAAAGTTTTCTTTTAATTCATGGAATGGTAATTCGATATTCTTGTATGCCCGGAAGAGAGCGAAGGAATTTCTGAAGAGAAAAGTTGCATCGGGGAATTGAATCTGCGCTTAAATCAAATTAAATGTCAATTGTTTTTTCATGTGAAAATTGTGTATATTTGTAATAGTCAGAAGTATTTTGTTTGACTATCAGTGTATTATATGAAACTCGCATGAGAATGGGCAACGGATAAGAAAAATGCAAACTGTTTAGAATCACTATATTCCTCATGCTGTCAAATAACTCTTTATCTTTCTGCAAAGATAATGTTTTTCCTCTGAATACCGGAATTTTCCGGGTATAATCTTCACGGTGATTTCAAAAATAATCCAAATCAAGAATGACATCTGTACCGTAGCCGAGTTCACGTAACTCACAGGCAAAGGTAACTCGTGTTCTTATCGTACAAGCAAGGTCAAGCCCTCCGGGTGGCGTGGAAAAATCATCCTCGCCCCGGAGGGCTTCGGTATTTTTCCCGCCAACCTTGCATGTACGGAACACGACCTTTTAAAGCCTGTAGTTACGGGAACTCCGGCCCCGAAAAGCCGGACTAACAAAAAAACAATGTCATGTTACAGGCAACAAAGAACAAGTACGGTATTGAAACGCTCAAGACACTGAATGTTTTGTACGACCATGAACATTGGCTGACGCAGGAGGATGTGGATATGGCCAACCGTTATGTCGAACTTATAGAGCAGACGCGCTCGGAAATCACACCGCAAACCGGTGACAGGCTGATTTATCTCAGCCGTCATGGGGACTATTACGGCAATGCACTCATAGACAGTATGGATGAAAAGAAAGGCCTGCTTTCCATCTGCGAACAGCCGTATGTCCCATTCGTATGGCAATCTGCGGATAATATCCGCCTGAGCGTCAGCGGTGGAGCTTTCCACCATGTAAAAACGGATGATCTGAAATTCAACGGTTGGACGGAAGGAGCATTCAAAGACTGGGGACATTGCGGATCGTGCGCTCACGGATCAGTTACATTCACGGCAAAAGTCCCACAATGGATTTACCGTGAGCCGGAACCGCTCTATGGTGATTTCACGACAGAGACATACCGCCGTTTTTATCTTCACAAAGACCTGGAAGCGAGAAACCTCTACCAAAGTCTTGATATCGCTTTTCACAATGAAGAGGACTTCCGGCAATTCCTGCAAGACTATGAGGGAACGGTATTCAAGGGGAATTGGAAAAACCAGATCGTGGTATGGTGCTTCCGCAGGGAATATGTCTTCCTGCCTCTGTCGGAATGGGAAAAGATTGATGTCCCGGCAGTGGAGCGAAGGCTTAATTTCCATCCCGAGCAGGTGAAGATTGTCAAGGACATGGAGAAGCACATCACCTATTTCCACCGTATCCAATCACAGGATTTCTAACACTTAAAATCAAACAGATATGCAAACGACAACATCATTCAAACCCGGCAACGCTCCCGACCTGCTTTCAGGAATATTGAGCGTACAAGTAAGAAACGAGGACAAGATTACCGAGCAAGACCGCCTGTTTTGTCAGAACCAGCAGGACATGCTCTACAAGACGCTTGACCGGATAGACCGCTGGTATACCATCTTCAAGGAAGAGGCGGAACAATACCGAACAGAACGGGACTTCTCATACGACGACAATGGGAAAATATCCATGCGTGACCTTTACTCGCTCAGAAACGGTAAGGACGATTATTCGCACAACGAGTTCAAGCCGTTCGATGTGCTGAACGATTTGGTAGACAAGAACCACAATGCCAACTCTAACTTCGCCAACCGTATCATCGCCTACTTCAACAGGACGTACAACGTGTCGGTGCCGGAACAAAGGATAAACGAAAAGACACTCCGCATGGGCTTCCGTCCGGTCTATGGGACATACGTGGATGCGGTTATCGAGCATTTAGGTGGCAAGAGTTTCCGGGAAACGGCAGTGGAAGAACTGCTTGCCAGAGTCGCAAAGGTAGTCAAGCCTTCCTGCTGGAGCAAGGTCAAAACGGAGCTGAAGAAGGACAAGATTGTCTTTCCCGAAATCATTCGCTTCGATGATTATTACATACAATACCACCAACGGTGCAAAATCAGTTACAATTACAGTGGAGAGCTGGAAACCCTATGCGCGGGTATCGCTTACGGTGCGGATGATGTACTGTGCGGCAACTCGAAAATGATTATCCGTTTCGATGACAATGATGTGTCTGTCAATGACTGGTACGACCTCACGACCACCAACGCCGAGCAAATCCGATTCTACAAGAACGGACGTATCGACGTCAAATTCAAGGACAGCGCGGCAGCCGAGAGCTGCTTCAAGCGTCTCCGATTGGATGAAATCACATTACCGGAGAACTGACCATGAGAAGAATCCCACAGCACCCCGTAAGGCAACTCTTGCGGGGTGTCTTCATTTCCAACCGTAAACTATTAAAGATATGTACGCCATCATACCCCAACAGATACCACAGGACAGGCGGGCCGAGGTCAACGAGAAGATTCTTTTCGCCATAGACTCCGGCAAGGATCTGATTCCGGCGGAGAGCATCTACAACTGCTATACCGGCATCGGCGGGCTGCACAACCTGAAACAGTCCGACTTTGCCAATTACAACGAGTACGCGGAGGCCAAGAAAGAGTATGAGATGGGACAGTTCTTCACCCCGCATGAAGTATGCAGAGACATAGTGGATATGCTGTCTCCGGCCTCTTCCGAGATGATACTCGACATGTGCTGCGGCATGGGAAACTTCTTCAACCACCTTCCGAACCATCATAACACCTACGGTTTCGACATAGACGGAAAGGCGGTGGCCGTTGCAAGGTATCTCTACCCGGACGCCCATATCGAGAAATGCGACATCCGGCAATATTACCCGGAACAACGCTTTGACATCATTATCGGCAATCCGCCTTTCAACCTGAAATTTGATTACAGGCTGTCACAGGAATACTATATGGAAAAAGCCTACGATGTGCTCAACCCGGCAGGCATCCTGATGGTCATTGTTCCCAGCTCGTTCATGCAGAGCGAGTTCTGGGAGAAGACACGCATAACGGGCATCAACAGCCGGTTCTCGTTCATCGGGCAAGTGAAGTTAAATCCCAATGCCTTCGCTTCCACGGGAGTCCACAACTTCAACACGAAAGTAATGGTGTTCCTGCGCAAGTCGCTGCATATCGAGATGCAGGCCTACAACGCGGAAGAGTTCATCTCCATGTCTGAATTGAAAGAGCGCATCCGCGAGGCAAGGCTGATGAAGCACAAAATACGCTTCGACCTGATGCGCGAGACCAACCGGATTGACAAGGAGGAACTGGAGGTATTCGAGTACAAACTCGCCAAGTACATGTACGAGTTGAAAGCCCACACCAAGCTGAACAAACACATAGACAAAGCGGAAGCACTGGTCACGAAGTTCCGTAACCAGAAACCGCCGGAAAATGCCACCCGGGAACAGGTAAACCAATGGGAGAAGAACAAGCTGACCACGACCAAAGTCCTCGGTATCATCCGCAGGTATATCACCTCGCAGAATACCGTACCACGCAAGGAAGTGGCCCTGGTGAAGACCTCCTACGGCTTCAAGCTGAAACAGTATGCACCCCGTCTGCTGGATAAGGTTTCACACAAGGCGGCAAGTATCAATGACCTTGTGCTGGGACGGAGCGAACTTCCCTTACCGGAACTGCCGACTGAAAAGAACATGCGCCAGATACGTGCAGCGGAAAAACTGATACGCAAGAAACGCAGGCAATACGAAAACCAGAACCGGCAGTTTACAGAAATGCAACCAGACCCATTTCTGCAAGAATACCTCGATCGCACCACTTTCAGAAACAAGGACGGTGAGATATGTGAGTTTACATCACTTCAAAAACACGACCTGAACCTGGTCTTGCAGAAGCGTTATGCTTTGCTGAACTGGCAGCAAGGTTCCGGCAAGACGGCAGCCGTGTATCATCGGGCAAAATACCTGCTTAAATTCCATAAGGTACGCAATGCCGTCATTCTGGCTCCGGCCATTGCCACCAATATGACTTGGATACCGTTTCTGACAATCAATCGGGAGAAATTCCGTATAGTCAGAAGTAATGCCGATTTGGAAACAGTACCTGAAGGTGTATTACTCATCCTCTCCACCTCCATACTCTCCAAACTGAAGCGTGGACTGTCAAAATTTGTCAGACGCACATCCGGGAAACTCTGCCTGGTTTTCGATGAATCCGATGAGATAACCAACCCGTCTTCACAACGGACAAGGCTTGTCTTGAGCATTTTCCGCCGTCTCAAATACAAGATACTCGACACGGGAACCACCACGCGGAACAACATCGCGGAACTGTACAGCCAATTTGAACTGCTGTACAACAATTCCGTCAACATGGTCTGCTGGTGCGACCGGATATACCACGAGAACAGAGACAAGGAGATAGAGGAAGAAAGCAACCGGCATTACGGAGAGCCGTTCCCGGCTTTCAGAGGCCATGTGCTTTTCCGTTCCTGTCATTGCCCCGGAAAATCCACCGTATTCGGCATAGAGAAGCAGAACCAGGACGTGTACAACAAGGAGGAACTGGCGGAGCTTATCGGAAAGACCATCATCACCCGCAAGTTCAGGGACTTCGCAGGCGAGAAGTACAAGATACGTACCCATACGGTCAGCCCGGCTGAAGGCGAGCACGAGGTTTACCGCGTCATTATCGAGGAATTCTGCCGCATTTGCGAGCTGTATTACAACAGTACGGGAGACGCGAAGAAGGATGCCGGGCTTAGGCTCATGCGACAGATCAAGCTGCTCATCAAGGCGTGCTCCGTCCCGCACCTGATAGATGGCTATTTCGGCGACGGGATTCCGAACAAGACAAGATATATCGAGAAACTGATACGGAAGATTCCCGGCAAGGTGGCTGTCGGCTGCACCTCCATAGCGGCGTTCGACCTTTACGAGAATCATCTCCGCGAATGCTTTCCGAACCGTCCGGTGTTTGTGGTCAAAGGCGACGTGACCTTCAAGAAACGGCAGAGCATCGTGACTGAGTTCGATTCCACCGTCAACGGCATACTGGTCTGCACACAGCAGAGTCTGAGCAGTTCGGTGAACATCCCGACCTGTAACGATGTGATTCTGGAATCGCTCCAATGGAATATCCCGAAGATGGAGCAGTTCTACTTCCGCTTCATACGTCTTGATTCCAAAGAACTGAAGGACGTACATTATGTCACCTACAAGGATTCCGTGGAGCAGAACCTGATGGCACTGGTACTTACCAAGGAGCGGCTGAACGAGTTCATCAAAAGTGGTGAGGTGAAAGAACAGTCAGACATCTTCGAGGAGTTTGACGTCACTATGTCCGTCATCGAGAGCCTGCTGGTCAGGGAACGTGACAGGGAGGGCAAGATACATATCAGCTGGGGAAGCCAGCGCATAACCGGCTAAAAATGAAAAAACATGAATAACCGCAGATTCCATTCCACAGGCAAAGGTAACTCCGCGCCTTTACCGGCTGGGCAAGGTCAAGCCGCAAGCGGTTTTCGGGAAAATCATCCTCGCCGGAGGCTCCGGTATTTCCCCGAAAAACCCTGCACAGCCGGGGCCCGGACCTTTTGGAGCCTGTGGAATAAAATCCCCGGTTCCGCATCAATAACTGTAATGAAAAAGATTATGGACTTGAATCAGGCAGAAGTGGCAGTGACCACGCAGCATCTCATCGACATCCGGCAGGAAAGGGACAGCCTGCTGCGTATGTCCGATTTCGGCGACATGGGAGAATTCCTATGCACCTGCTCCGAATTGTTTCCCGAAGAGGAAACACCGGAGTACAGGTATACGAAATGGGAGGAAATCCCGGACCCGCTTATCAACAGGGAATGGCTTTGTCCCAACTTCTTTGATATAAGGGAGGCAATGGAGCAGCTGGAGGAACCCGACAAGGATTTTTTCTTCGACTGGTGTGACCGTTACGGACACGATATCAGTACGGAAGACCCGCACCTGCTGGTAGCGCATTACCTGGAACTGTTCGGGAACGTGACCTATATCGACGATGACTCCTGCCCGGACAGCGGGGATGACAGCCTGCTGTATTATCCGGGCATATCAGGCAACTATTTCGATAACTGTTTCCCTCGTTTTGAAGTATTCGATGACAATTACGATTAAAAGACAAACGCTTATGAACATCAATTTTCTCGGACCGGTCTTACCGACAGACAGTTTCACGCAGATGGCTTTCGTGGAAATCCTGAACATCATCCTGACCTCCGACAACATCGTGGACGTGAACCGGATGCTTATCGGAAGAAACGTCAATCCCACCTTCGGCTCGCTGTCGGGACATTTCCGCTGGTCTTACGCAAACGACCATTTCACGCTGTGGCAGCGCATGGAGTACAATTCACCAATCTGCTTCGGACAGCGCATATTCAGCATCCATTTCGGTATGCTGGCAAGCCGCGACAGGAAAAGGAACAATATGATAATGAACTGAAAACATATATATCAACATGAGTTACCAGATAATCACAAAAATGGCATACAATGCCAAAAACAAGCAGATTGAGACCTGGCAGCATTCCAACAACGTATGGCCGAAAACAGACCATTTTTATGACTTGGATGTAAAAACGGACAAACAGATGTTTGAATTCATAAAATTGGTAGCAAGCGGTTCGTGGCAGGTTCGCAAATGGAGAAAAGCGTTCAATATCCTTTTTGAGGAATATCCGGAATTGGTCATGTCATCATACGAACACGAGCTTGAAGGCAGGCCCTGGAAGGAATATTGTGCTATTTGCCGAAAACATGAAGGGCTTGCCGAAAGCAAGTGCAATGAGATCGTAGCGCGGTTCAAACAACTGGCCGGGATTGTCTGACCCAAACAGATGAATATATGGAAGAGTTGAAGATTTCAAACCGGCAAATTGCAATGATGGCTTTCGACAGGCTTCGCAAGGAAAACAAGAAGGATTCCGCGCTCCGGCTTGCCCGTTGTCTGTTGCAAGGCACAAGCATATCACTCGGCATTGGTGATATTGACTGGGATATTGACACGGCAATACGACAATGCGGCGGAGAGCCAAGTACCGGTTACAGGTACACCGCATATTTTCACTTCAACCGTAAGACGGAGATGGTAAAGGAAAGGTATGACGAGATAGTGAAAGAACTGTATGGGTAATAGTAATACGGAGGCGGCCGGAAGGTCGCTTCTGTCATTTATAACGGTATGTACGGGAAACAGAACCCTGCCGTACACAGGTAAAGAAAAATGGAAGAACAGAGAACGCTTACGTTGGATTTCGTGAAATCCCTCATGGAACCATCCTACACGCTGGTATGGACGGATTATAACGACAACCTTGACAACCACCTTGACATCATCCGGAAATGTCTGGACAGGCGGAATTGCGATTGCCTGTGGGAAAAGGCGGGCGAATGGTATGGCGATGCGGAATATGAAGCTGTTCATGGGATTATGGAAAAGCTGAAAGAAGAATGCTTTGTATTCAACGACTTTGACGAACACGAGGTCGATGCCTTTTTCGATGAACATGAGGATGCAATCCGGGACGAGATTTACAGCAGGAACGATTCGGACGTAGTGAAAGACCTGATAAGGTACACGGATGACATTCCCATCCGGGTGGAGATGCTTTCCGACTACGACTGCATCAACTCCAACTGGTTTGAATCGCAGGGCGGTTACAGTTACGAGGAATCCTATTTCGGGGACATGGTAGACAGCCTGAACCTCAATCCGGCGCAAGTAAAGAAACTGCTGACGAGCCACGGCTACAAAGTTTACGGGCGTTTCCCGAACCGGAAAAGCAGGAACGGGAAAGAACAGGTCTCATACGAGCAATTCTACGAGGAACTTATCAATTCCTGTTGCGGTGCGAACCTGCTGACCTATATCGGAAAGGTAAGTCTGAAAGAGTTGTATGATGCAGACTTCTCGCTGAAAGAGGTCATTATCCCCAAAGGGAACTGTTGCGGGCTGTTCAGTTCCACGTATGGCGGCGGAAGCCTGCTTGAAATGGAACTGAAACAAGATGTGAAGCTCAAGCTGGAAGTCAAAGGCTGTAACGGCTTCCGTTTCCGTCTGGACGATGAACGATCCAAGTACGACTATTCCATACAGCATGTGTATGGCGTGGACGATTCATTTTTCAACAATCCTGTCAGCATAGTCTCTTAATGTTAAATCAATTACAAACAATCAAATCATAAGAATTATGGCAAAGTATGATGTAAGAGTAAGGTATGCCTTCGAGGGCACTTACACGGTAGTGGCTGAAGACCACGATGAAGCAAGACAAATGGTGTCTGAGGACTGTGGGCTGGTTCTGGGCGGCAATATCCACACTACTCTCGATGATGAAGATGTAGACTGGAATTTCGGGGTTCACCCCGACACACAGATTCTTTCTGTGGCTCAACGAAACGGGAAAGGGACTTCGGCATCCATTGATTTTAGCGGGAGAATTGAGGAATTACGAGCGGATATCATTGAAGCGATACGACAATTGCTTCAAGCACACTGCATGACCGAGATACGGTTCCCTGAAGATGATGGATACGACCCGGTCTGGGTGATATGGTTCAGTAAGAACGGTGATCCGTATGAATGTATGGTAACAGGACTTCGGGTAACGGAAAACAGCCTGACCGTTTTTGCCGAGGAGAAAGAGAGCGGTTATGAAGTGGAATGTCACAGTCCGTTTGAACTCGGAACGAGGAACATCGACTGGCTCCACGAAATGTATGATGTCGTATGGAGGCAATTGGAAGGCAAAGAAAATGTTGAACCTGAAACTGAAAAATCATGAAATACCACGCAGAAAATGCAGTCTCCAGCTTCTTCTACTATATGTGGAACGCATGGAGCAAGGAGGAATGTAAAGTCGTGTTCGGAGGTGACTACCTGCACTTTTGGGAAAAATGGAACGCACAGGCTGAAAATTCCATTTATGGTGCGGCGGAACGGTTCTATACCGAATTATCGGAATGCAGCCGGACTTTGCTGGTGGAACGTGCCGTATCGCTTTATGACGGCAAGGCTTTTAGAAAAGAGCCTGATGATTCTAAAGTTCTGGTATGCGAAGAATGTGGTTCAAGGCAAGTGGAGACACAGGCCTGGATAGATGCGAATACAGAAATGTATATCTGCGATACGGCACATGATTGTGATGGCAAATGGTGTGAAGAATGTGAGGAGAATGTTGACTTCTGTTCGTTGGAAGAATTCAAGCAGATAATGCAAAGTTGGTGGACCGGCAATGACATCAGGACTTTGGAAGGCATTACAGGACTGAAAGAAACGGATTATCTTTCCAACAATAGTTCACAGACATTTGCCGGTGCTACCGATAAATGGTGGTATAATCTGGATTACGACGGAAAGCGAAATGTCTATAACAAACATACCTCTAACAATGAATAATATGGGAGAAAATATCATTGACTTAATCTGCAACTCATGCAGTTGCGACAAGACAGAAGCGCAGGAGTATCTGGATTCCGAACTTCAATACCTGCACGAATTACAGGATGTGGATGATTTGAGGGAAGGCGACATTGAACTCGCTTGCAGCAATCTCGGTCTCGACCTCGACTATCAGGAATATTTTATCAATCGCCTTGCAGGGGCATAAAAACTTACGGTTATGACTTATTTTCAGAACATACACAGTCTGGCGGACTTGAAGAAAGAGTACCGCCGTCTGGCATTGCAGCACCACCCGGACAAGGGTGGTGACACTGCCGTCATGCAGCAGGTGAACGTCGAGTTTGAAAAACTTTATGACGTGTGGAAGGACTCCACTAATATGTCCGCTGACACCACCGGCTACGAATATGACTATTCCGGGGCCACGGCAAAGGAATATGCCGAGTATGTATATAACGAATACCGGTGGAAAGGCCGCAATTACAAGGGACAGCACGCTCCCGAGATTGTGGAACTGGTGCGGACCTGGCTCAAGGAAACCTATCCCAGATACAGGTTCTCCGTCAGACGGGAGAATTACAATTCCATTTACATCAAGCTGATGAGCGCGGACTTCGAGGCGTTCACCAAGGAATCCGGCAAGGTGCAGGACACCATCAACCACTACAACATAGAGTGGAATCCTGACCTTACAGACCGTGCGAAGGAGGTGATGATGAATGTCTGCGACTTTGTCATGTCGTACAACTTCGATGACAGCAATGCCATGACGGACTATTTCCACACCAATTTCTACCTGACATTGGGCATAGGCAGCTACCGGAAACCTTACAAGGTGGAATTGCCGAAACTCGCCTGCAAGGGAAAGGAGAAGCAGGAAGTGTTCAAGCACCCCGAAGGTACGGCGCACAAGGCCCTGCGGCAGGCATTGGGTACGGCACGGTTCGGTTTCATCGAACACAGGAGGCATATCGGCGAGATGATACTCGGGGAAGACCATTACGGCTCACAAGGCGAGCATTATTTCTGGCCGAAAGAGTATTCAAGTGCCAAAACCGCGCAAAAGCGGATTGACAAATTAGAACAGGCCGGAATGCGGTGCAGACTCACAGGGTATAATGGCGGATACATCCAATTCCTCGGATATACCCCGGAGACGAAGACTTTGCTGGAACAAGAACGCGAAGAGGTCATTATTGCACATCAGGCATGGCAGGCAAGGCGAATACAAACCAACTGAGACAACTCGAAATGTCAAAACAAGAATGAATCATGAAAGCGAAAGTATTGAAATACAAGTTTGACGGAAATACCGTCGTGGCTCCGTACATGGAACTGGAAGCGTATGCGGAAAACATCTATCTCTCGTTATCGGACAAGAACGAATACGGGAATGAAAACTATGATTATTTCTATGTGGTCTGCAAGGTTGAAAACATCTATTTCTCTTGCGGGCAGTATTCCAGGGAAATGCTTGGAAGGGAGGAACAAAAAGAAAAACTTGTCAAGTATTGCAAAAACTGGATTGCGAATATGCTTCAGGATGCGGAAAACGGGAACCATGTCTCCCTTTTGTCGATCCGTGTTTTTGAAGAACTCGGACTTGACACAGTTCCTTTGCTGCAAGCCCGTGAAGCGTACCGGAAGAAACAGGAACAAAGACGGCAGGAGCAAAAAGAACAGGAAGAGGAGAAACGCAGGCTGGAGGAAGCGAAGTGGCAACAGGAACTTGACGAGGAGAAACAAAAGTTTCTGAACGGGGAATACATCCCGGCAAATATGTTCCTTGAAATAACCAAACGGGACGGCTTTGAAATCCATATACGGACCAAAGGGACATTGAACCGTCATGTATGCGGGTTGAATAAGTCCGGGAGCATTCGTTTCTACAAGAAACGCGGTTGTCGCACGCCTGATTTTTCCGGCTGCCACAAGGCTATTGCCGCTTACCTGACATTTCTGGAAACAATTACCGAAAGCTGACCTTTCTCGATATGGCACAGGAACGAATGGACGACTGGATGGAATATGCCAGGGAACTGGCACGTGCCGAGCGTGAACTGCGGGTTGAACGCTGGGTATTCATTTCCATCGAATGCAAGGATGAAGCCGGCAATCCAATCCGGCTTCATTCGTATGACCTTCCGAGGGAACTGCACAAGCGTTACCGTTGGGTAGTCCGCTGGCGTGAAGCCCGGTTGCAATGCCTGTACCCCAAAAGGCAAATCAATACCTATTACAGCTATTATGACAGACGTACCGGACTGCGTACCAATTTCAACTCCTCACTGTCAAGACTGTCAGCAGCCAAAGCCCAAATCTCCATCGCGGAGCGTAAAGAACGTGAGTATATCCAATACCAGCGTACAAACAACCTGTTCTTTGATGAAAATACAGATGAACAGCTGGTAGGGTTTCGTGAAAAACTGCGTATGAAAAAGGAAAAATACACGGCATTGGAACATGAAATCCGTTCTGAGATGGAATCCATGCAAAAATTGAATCGTATCTGACAAAACAGGCAACAACGGGGCTATTATTTTATTTCCCACCCTGCAAAGGTAGCCCCGTGTCCTGTGTATCCTGCAAGGTCAGGTCCCTTCGGGGTTGGCTGAAAGAAAATCATCCTCGCCGCTGCTGCGGTATTTTCTTTCGCCAAACCTTGCCGGATGCGGACACGGGACAGTCAGGCAGGCGAGAAATAAAAATACCGGCTCCCGGAGCCGGACGTGTTTAACAGATAAAATGCAAAAGTCATGAAAATCCTGAATGAAGAACATTTCGAGAATGTAAAGCGCTATGCCGAGTCCATCGGCGACACCTCGTTCCAGAAGTGCCTGGACAGGCTGGAAAGCTGGGAGAAGAATCCCGACCATCCCAATGAAATATCGCTCTACTACGACCATGCCCCGTATTCGTTCGGCTTCACGCAACGCTATCCCGATGGAAGAACCGGCATCGTGGGAGGCCTGCTTTATCACGGAATACCGGACAGGTCTTTTGCCGTCACACTGGAACCGTTCCACGGATGGCAGATACATACCTGACCGGAACAAAAGGAAAAGTAACATCAACATAGTATTAACTTAATAAACTTCAAGATTATGGCAAATCTGGCAGTATTGGAAAGACAACAGCAGTTTGATTTCCAGCAGAACGGAATCGAAGTGATGGACTTCGAGACATTACAGCGTACCTACAAGGAGAATGACATTTACAACAATCCGGTACAGGGCATCTACCATTACCAGGTCATCCAGCGCATGATGGATATCTGTGAAAAGCACAACCTTGACTACGAGGTGGAGGAAATCTTCGCCGCACAAAACAGGAACAAGACACAACCCGGCGTGAGCATACTCCCGCAAGTGGAACAAATCCACGGGGAAAAGGCGGTGGAAGCGCATATACTCCGCCGTATCTTCACCACCATCCGCATCAAGGACTGGGAAACCGACGAGCTGACGACCACGCTTGTCGTAGCCTACCACCAGGACGGGGTACAGGCGGCCATAGGCCCTTGTGTGAAAATCTGCCATAACCAGTGCATCCTTTCTCCGGAAAGAAGCGTATGTAATTATGGAAAGAAAAAGGTGACTACAGAAGAGTTGTTCGACACCGTGGATGGCTGGATGGCAAACTTCGAGGTGAACATGAACGAGGACATCGAACGGATACAGAGATTGAAACGCAGAGTTATCCCTTTGGAAGAAATATATATGTATATAGGACTGTTGACGGCATTGCGTGTTTCCCACGACAGCGCGGACAAGAACCTTTCCTCCACCGTGGAGACCTATCCCTTGAATCAGGGGCAGATATCGGTATTCACGGAAGAGGTGCTGAAGCTGGTAATGACAAAGGGACAGATTACCGCCTGGGATCTTTACAATGTCGCTACGGAGATATACAAACCTGGTAAGACGGACTTTCCGGCTTTGATTCCGCAGAACGGGGCGATGGCGGAGCTATTGCTGTCACGCCTGCCAGAAGAAGCGGAAATCATGGACGCCATACCGGTAGGCTGAACGGATGGATTCCATTGAAATCACAAAAGAGGGAGAACCTGGCGGTCTGATGCCGAATGATTCTCCCTCTTCTTTTTTACTTCTTAAACAGTAGCATATATTCCACTTTTCTTCTCCGTTCAATGCTCGGTACCACTTTCCCCTTGTAGCACCGGAATGAGACATACTCGTTGTAAATGTCCCTGTCCCCGGCTTCCAACTTTTGAATAAGCCTGCTCTTGGGTATCTTGCCATAGCCGACCACACGGTAATATCCCACATTATAAGACAAGGTGGCGACTAAAAGGGCATCCTTTCCGAAACGGCTGCACATCCTGCACAGTTTCCTCAAATCCGCTCTGAGCAATGAATCCGCCTGTGCCTTGCTCATATCCGGTCTGAACGTCTCTCCCGGCAAAAGTTTGTGACCCCAGCCCACATAAGGCAGATGTTTTCCATGCCAACCCTCGAACCGCTTGATGCAGGCGATGGCCTGCTCGAAAAGCGAATCCGGGATTTCCGTGGCAGTGGGAGGCGAGCCACCGCCTCCCCGTGGATGAGCCGCCAGACAGTTACAGGTTAGAATCAGGCATATAGCCGCTACAATCACTCGCATACCGTAACCGTTTCAATGTTCACCAAAGGATTTTTCACAAGTTCCCCACCGGTTCGGGGAATTCTGCCGGTTCCTCCCGTATCATCTTCTGCGTCATCCTTTTTCTCGTTGTTGAAATCAAAACTAAGCAGGAATAATTGTGCAGGGGCACTGTTGTCCTCGAAATATATGTCAATACTCTGTTGGTCCTCGCACTCGGAAGTGTAGTACAGCCGGAACACCTCCCTGTCAAGCGGATAACGGTCGTTGGGCAGCAACACCATCCCGTCGTCCATGCGGAGCGAGCCTTTGCCGTCAGGCTGGAAATAACGGACGGTGTACCGTGCATCGGAGAACCGGCCCTCACGCTTGAGTTCGCACCGTATTTCCACGGTCTCGCCTTTCACGATACGTTTGGGTACTGGCATCGTCTCCACTGTGAAGGGATATCCCTGCTGCACATCCAAATCATTGTCACAGGATACCAGGGCTATTGCTACTACAGTCGCAAGCATTGCCGAAAAGATAGCGGCAAACGCGTTCATCTTATTTTTCTTTTTCATGTTCATTGTCATTTTAATGGTTTTTCTATTGTTCAATAATTCCTTCCCAATATTGCAGGTATTCGTTCAAATCCTTGAATCCCTTGTACAGGGAAGAACAGTCCTCTATCTTGTTGCCGTAGCGTTTGCGGAGGGCTTCCAGTGTCCTTCGCCCCGCTTCGTCACGGTCCAGGTAACAATTGACCCGGTCGTACTTGTCAAGGAAACCATACGAGCGTTCCAATAAAGCCACCGAGTTCAGCACGAGGTAGTCATCGCCGCATCCCAGGCCGAGCACCATCCATGAGAGATAGTCAATGAACCCCTCGAAAATGTTACAGGTGTCCGAACCGTTGTCGATGAGCGATATGTCCTTCGGCGACATACTGCCCTTGAACAGGCGGCTGCGCAACTCATACCCACCGCTGATGTTCCTGAATCCGATGGAGAAGTACCGCTTGCCATGCAAGGTATATCTGACTTCCTCACAGTTCGGCAATGCCACATCGCTGCAAATGCCACGCTCTTTCAGATAATTGAGCAGGATTTTGTTGTTCAATGGCTCAATGCGTACATTCACGAAGCAATTCTCTTCACCAGGTGTGGTGTCGAAACATTTTTCTTTCGGACGGAAAACTATTTCCGGAACAATACCACCCAATGATTCCGAAATGAATTTAGCCTGCGACTTGAAATCACCGCTGCCAATGATTTCTCCTGCAAGCGAGAATATATCCCCGCCACGCCCGATGCCGAAGTCCTGCCACACATTCTTTAGAATATTCACCCTGAACGACGGTGTCCGTTCTTCCCGATAAGGGGCGGAATACCACCATTCATTCCCTTTCCGGGCCGTCGGCTCATGTCCCATCCGTGCCAGAAAATCCGTAATGGGAATCTTCCTTATATCTTCTATATTCATAAGCCGTGATGTTTTAATTGATGATAAATTTCACGCCCAGCCCGAATTGCATAGTGAACACGGATAATGAACCTCCCCACATGGCGCGTTCCCGGACGCTGGCAAGCAGCACGATACGGTCCGTGACATAGGTTTCAAGCTCCAGTGTTATCGCCCCGCCATAGATAAAGGCATCCTTGGCGAGCAACTTCGAGCCGTCATACAACATCTTATTCCCCCAATTCACGGTTTCGTAACCGGCCAAAGCCGAGCCGCCGATGGAAAGGAACAGTGTTTTGGAAGGGTCGGACAGGAATTTCAGATAGTACCCACCCTCGGCAGTGAACTGCGCACGAGGAACGGACACGTTACGGTACTCGTAATTCTTCAACAGGTATTCCGCACCGACAATCCAGCGGTTGGCTTTCTTGGTATATCCCGATACCGCGAATCCCGCATAATGGTTCAAGGGTGATTTCGAGCCTTCCGCAAATCCGCCCCGCAGCTCCACGCCTTTCATGCCGGGGAGACAGCGTTGGGCGTATGCCTGCCCTGAAAACAGGGCAAGCGATACGACCGCTACTAACATATAGATGACCTTACGCATGGCTACTTCACTTTAAGTTCGTTGATCACTTTGGCTCTCACGATGTCCTCGCTCTCCACGGTGAACGACTGGTGACGCCCGCCGCTTTTCTCGTTCAGTTCCACGACCAGCACCTTACCGGCAGGGATGGTGAACTTGTCAAAAGTGAACATGGTACGTTCGTCCTTATTTCCAGCTACCAAAGTGGCATAGTTATAGGCTCTGAGAGGAAAAACAATCTGCTCCTGGATGGCTGTACGCTTCATTACCTTCTTATCCACAATCTTGAACGTCACGAAATCCACCTCGAAAGGCACATTCGACTGGTTGCGTACCTGCGTGTGGAAATAGAGCAGCCCGTTATGGGTATAAATACCGCGCAGGAGGTACTGGATGCCGAAAGCCTTGCTACCGATGTGCTTGACATGGCGTTTGTTCTCTTTGTGGATACTCTTGTTGATCAGTTGCACGAGTTTGGGGGATTCACTGCCCAGTTCCTTTAGATATATGTCAAGCGCGTTGTTCGGACGGTTCACCTTGCTGCCGTCATGGATGAAGTCCTTCATCTCGATGTTCAGCAACAACGGCTCGTCCGCATACTTGACATTGAACGTGTAGAAACTGCCGCTTTCGGTGATGACCGACATGTTCGTCTCGTCACGGAAATTCCTGACCACCGCCTTTACGCGGATAACATTCTCCGCACCGTCGGCCTTTCCCGCCACAAGATTCGGGGAACCGAGGTCCACATAGCGGACGGCGGAGGGGAAAATGATGTGCGTGGTCTTGTCGTAGGTCACTTCCAGCCCATACGGGGGAACCATCCTGTCAAAGGTGAGCTTCCGGGTCAGACCGTGGTAGAGGTCGCCATCCTCCTGCCCGGGATAGAGTTCCCTGGTCATTGTGACTCTGCCTGTTTCTGCCGATATAGAATCGGCTGCATTCTGTGCAAAAGCACTCACTGCGCCCGTCATGAGGGCAAACATTACAAAAATCTTTTTCATACTTTGTGAATTTTAATGGGTTATTGATTATCGTTCTGGTAAAGCATCAGGGTATAACCGGATTTGAGGTGTACTTTTTCCTCCCGCATCTTCCGGGATATGTATTGCGACACTCCCTGTATGGCACCCCTGCCGAGTTCGGAGAGCAGCTGGTCTCCGGCTGACTGGTTGGTGATGGATATGCTCGTGCCAAGGTTTTGTCCCAAGTTGGCCGCTACCTCCTTGGCGGCATTCGCTTCCATCGAGCCGGGAATGAAGATGCCCTCCTGTCCGTCATTGTCATACACGGCAAGCTCCACGGGAATGATGATGCCGTCGTGCTCCACCTGTATGATTCCAATGCCGAGCCTTTCGCCTTGTATGCGCCCCTCGCCCGTGACAAGGGAGTTGCGTGGAAGGACATACCTGCCGACACGCATCGGTTCCAAAAGCCTTAACCTAACGCTCTGCCCGCTTCTTATGGTCTGGTCACCATGCACGCAGGCACGGATGGTATTCCTCGTATGCCCGTCAGCCGTCTTTCCCACGGCGGTATGGAATCCAGCATATCCGGTCTGTGCCATCCGTGCCAACAGTACGGAATCACTGACGGGTTGCGGAAGCGATGACACCACCGGTGTGGAGACCTGTCCCACGGGAACGGCTCTTGCCTTCCTGCCGTTGGCGGCAGGTTCGGTTTCTTCCCGTTTTTCCGTACCTGCGCCATCCTTGCCCGGCGTATATTTGGCGGCCAGTTCGTAAGATTTTTCCAGCAATGCTACCTGCTCCTCGTAGGTCATCTGTGCGGGTTGCTGTACCGCGGCAGCCTGCTTCAACTGCTCCACCTCGGCTTTCAATGCCTCCTTTTCGGGGTCTTCTCTCGGTGCCTCATAGAAACTGCCGAGCGTGGAGTTGATATCGTTATAGGCGGATGTGGACGAAGATATGGCCCCATTCCTGCGGTTTCCGCTGCCACGATAGGATGATGCACTTTCGGATTCCCGCTCCTGCGGTATTTCCACGACAGGACTGCTTGTTTCATTCTGCCTGTTTTCATCGGCAAGCGCGGAGAAATCCTCCAGCGTGCGCATCTTCTCTTCCTGCCTGCGTTTCATGTCCGCCTGCTCGTAGGCGGCAATCTTGTCCGCCTCGATACCTGCCCCTCTCGGGTCGGGCAGTTCGGAATTGAAACCGGCATTCCTTTCCTCCCTCTGCCGTTCCTCCTTGGACGGCGCGAAAATCAGCCACATGCAGCCGACAAACAGGAGGAACATTCCGGCAAAGACCAGGTATTTCCTGATTTCCTGCCTCTGTCTCAATTTGTTTGCATCGTTACTCATTGTCTTCTTTGTTGAACTGGTTAAAAAACTCTTCCATCTCGCGGATTTTACTGTCCGTAAGGGTGTCCGCCTGAATAAAGTCCGGGATATCCAGCGGGGTTATCTCGATGACCTCACGTTTGGCATCCTCCCGTCCAATGTCGTATATGGCGCGGAAAATCATGTAGAAATTCCCAAGCGCGAACAGGACGGTCAGCACGACGATGGTTATCACTCTCTTTTCAGGACTCAGCCCGGCGCAGACACCGCGCAGTTTTTCTTCGGCCAAGTCCCTGATTTTTACAAGCATCTTTTTCATACATTCAAAATTTAACGGTCATATACTCTGATGTCCCTGTTTTCCACCACACGGAAGGCTTCGAGGATGAAGCCGTGCGGATTGTTGTCGCTGCGGGTGGAATTGAGCAGCCTGCCCCGCGTGACGAGGCTGCGCTCCGTCACGCTCTTCTCCCGGATGATGGAAAGGCGGGCATACGTCACTACCTCATACGGGTAGCTGTTGAAGTCGCATTTCACGCTGTCAATCCCGATGCGCTGGCTCATGTTGCCGGAGATGATCCGGTTGTAGTAGCCCTGTTCCGCCAGATCCCGGTAATGGGCATAGGCAGAGCGGTCGCTCAGGAACATGGCACGCTGGATATTGCCCTCTATCGCACTCTTGTCAGGAGCCAGCGAGAAAAAGAGTTCATGGAAGCGTCTGACATGCTCCCTCGCCTCCACGGGACGGTTCTGCTCCAGGTCCTGCGAGAGGGCGAGCATGAGCGACTTCCCCTCGTCCAGCACATAGATTTTCTGCCTCTGCGCCTCGGCAAAGCCGTATGCCTTCCACACCGAATATCCCACAAGCAGGGTACACGTGCAGAGATAGACGATACCGAACAGGCGCAAATGCCTGAAACTGGTCTCGATGTTTTTTAATGATTTGAATTCCATTCCAATGTCGTTTTAAGATGGTTATTACTATTTGATAAGCCTTCCTGCGATGTTGCCTACCGCCGCACCGCCGGCTCCTGCCACCACGGAACCGGTCTTGGATGCCGTCTGGGTCACGTTCTTGCCGTAATTGCCTGCACCGCCTCCTGCCTGGATAATCCAGTTGGCCACTGTCGGGATGGTGAAATACCCGATGATACCGATAATCAGAAAAGTGATGTAAACCCCGTTGGAGCCGTCCGGGATGAAGTTCGGGTCGGAAAGCTGTTCGATGTCCTGCCGGAGCATCAACACCTGTATCCGTGCCAGCACACTGCTGAAGAGGTCACTCACCGGAAGCCACAGGTAGATGCTGATATAGCGGACGAACCATTGGCTGAGCGAGGCCTGGAAACCGTCCCAGCAGGACAGGGCGAACGAAATCGGTCCCAGTATCGAAAGCACGATCAGGAAGAACGTCCGCAGCGTGTCGATGACAAGGGCGGCCGCGTTGAACATGAGTTCCAGCAGTTCGCGGAAGAAATTCTGAACCGCCTTCTTCATGTTATACATTGCCCGGTCCACATACATTCCGCAGGCCTCTATCGCGTCCATCACCCCCAGTTCGTCCAGTTTGTTGTCGAAGGACTCCTTGTCGACCAGATAGGCCGTCTCGGGATTGCGCTTCATCGCCTCGAACTCCAGCCTGTCCTTCTGCGCCCGGTACTCGTTCATGTCGAAGGTCTGTGCCTCCAGTATTGAATGTGTACCTTTCACGATAGGCGACATGACACTGTTCAGCGTGCCCAGCACGATGGTCGGGAAAAACATGATACATAACCCCAACGCAAACGGACGGAGAAGGGGAAAGACATCCACGGGCTCCGCCCTTGCCAGAGACTGCCATACCCGGTAGGCCACATAGAACAGGGCACCAAGCCCCGCGAGTCCTTTCGCCACACCCGTCATATGCGAGCAAAGCGGCATCATATCCGTGTAGAGGTTTTGCAGGATCTGATGCAGGTTGTCGAAATTTATTGCCAACAATACCATAAGCGAATCGGATTAGGAATTACCAGTAACGTTCATTCGGTGAGCCGTAAAGGGCCATCACACGGTCCAGGTCGTTCCGTTTCTTGGCACGCAGGTAGGAAACGCCGATGTTCTTGTTGGTGTAATATTGCACCAGGCTGCGATATTGCAGCATATCGGTGTAGCAGCGGTCGATGATATCCATCCGCTCCTTGTCGTTCATCGAAAGTCCGTTCTCGTTGACCACCGTTTTCAGGTCGTTCAGCAGGTGTGCACTCTCTTCCAGCAGCTTCGTGTAACCAATCGCGATGGCACTCAGCTCTTCCGGCGTGAAATAAGGGTCGCTGAGCATACGCTCGAAACTGTTCACATAGATGTCCGTGATGTCACCGACCATGAGGATGGTCTGCTGCACCTTACGCGCGTCACGGACAAGGTTCTTGATCTTGCGAAGCCCGTCGTAATACTCTTTGCCTTGCTTGTAAATCTTCACGGTCTCCTGAAAATTGTTGAGCATATTGCTCGCGGTGGAAGATGTGTGAACGATATTCTTGGCGGCATTGATGATACCCTGGGCAAGATTGCCGGGATCGCTCACGACCCATTGCGCTTTCGCTGTAAGGCTGATGAAGAAACAGCCCATACACAGCATGAGGATTTTCTTTTTCATGATGTAACTGTTTTAATTGGTGAATAAAATTCTGTTGAAATTCAAAGTCCCATTTTCCGCCCCTTGGACGGCGGGTTGCGGAGGATAGGCTTGTGTACCTGCTTCGGACGTTTCGCCTCCGGCGTCTTTTCCTTCCCTTGTCTGAGGGAAGCGAAAAACTCATTGGCATACGGTTCGCGTCCTGTCATCTTCACAAACCTGGCATCCAGTTCCCGATATGCTTTCTCCGCCTGACAGGAGCGTTCCGTGGCAGAGGCATTTTTGTCTATGCCGTACTTGACGAGAAATGCCGGAGTGATATGGAGGATGTCATGGACGGAATCCGGCAAGGCGGCAATCTGTCCCAGATTCTCCAGTTCCTCGTTCATCTTGTCAAGATACGGTGCAGGAGGTTTACCACACAAACTCTCAAAGACCTTTTCGACTGTGCGGGTCAGCCTTGCATCCACTTCCAGGATGTCGGGAACTTCACCGGTTTCTCTTTTCCGCTTGTATTCGGCAGGCTCCAACTCTTCAAGTTGATGGAACAGCCGGTAATCCTCTGTAAATCCGTAATGGTCACAAATGGATTTCGGAATGTCCCAATTCTGCATCAATGACCAATAAAGGGACGAGATGACTTCCTCGCGTTTCCTCTGGTCTGATTTCAAATCGCTATACATACTTGTGATTTTTAGATGGTTTATAAGATGTTCTTCTCACGTTTGCTCTCCGCCAACTGCTTGATGGCAAGCTCGATATTGCCACCCAGTTTTTCCGTAAGCCGCATGAGTTCAAGTTTTTCGGTCTCTTCGGTGGTGTAGCATACATATTCCTCAAGCGACACCTCGGTGGCATATACCGCCGACTGTGTACCGCCCAGACCAATCCAGACCTCCTTGTACTTTCTGGAAGGATTGTTCGCCATGTTGATGGAAAGAATTTGCGCACGTTCCTTGTCAGTCAGACCGAGCAACTCCTGTATCTCATCGAACTTGTTCATGTACTTGCGCTGGTCAAGGAGAATCTTGCAGTCGCTGTTGTTGATGATGGTACCCTTCACAATCGGCGATGAGATGATGTCCTCGACCTCCTGAGTTACGACAACGGCCTCGCCGAAGAACTTTCTGACGGTCTTAAAGAGATACTTCAGATATTCCGCCATGCCCTCCTTGCTGATGGCTTTCCAGGCTTCTTCCAGCAATATCATCTTACGGACACCTTTCAACTTCCTCATCTTGTTGATGAAGGTTTCCATGATGATGATGGTCACAATCGGGAACAGTACCTTGTTGTCCTTGATATTGTCCAACTCAAAGACAATGAAGCGTTTACCGAGTAAATCAAGCTGCTTGTCGCTGTTCAGAAGGTAGTCATACTCGCCGCCCCGGTAGTAAGGTTCAAGCACGTTCAGGAAGTTGAATACATCGAAATCCTTCTCGCGGGTGCGCTTCTCCTTCAGAATGTCCTGGTACTCGTCACGGATGAACTCGTAAAAGGTATTGAAGGAAGGTCTGTTGTCCCTGTCGTTGCGGATGTTCGCTAAAAAGAGGTTCACTGCATTGGAAAGCGCCACCTCTTCAGCTCTCGTGGGCGGTTCATCGTCACGTTTCCACAAAGTGAGGATAAGCGTCTTGATGGATTCCTTCTTCTCAATGTCGAACACACCGTCCTCCACGTAGAAAGGGTTGAAGGCTATCGGGTCATCCTCCTTGTAGGTAAAGTAGATGCCGTCCTCACCGTGTGTCCGCGCATGGATAAGGTTGCACAGTCCCTGATAGGAATTTCCGGTATCCACCAAAAGCACGTGGGTCCCTTGTTCATAATATTGGCGCACCATGTGGTTGGTGAAGAAAGACTTGCCTGAGCCGGATGGTCCGAGTATAAATTTATTCCTATTCGTGATTGTACCATTCTTCATCGGCAGGTCGGAAATATCCAGATGAACGGGCTTTCCCGTCAGCCGGTCCACCATGCGGATGCCGAACGGTGATAGCGAGTCCTTGTAGGATGTCTCCCCGATGAACAGGCATAATGCCTGCTCGATGAAGGTGTGAAAGCTCTCCTCGAACGGGAAATCACCGGCATTGCCGGGTATCGCCGCCCAGAACAGCGTCGGGACATCTACCGTGTTGTGGCGCGGCTTCGCCTCCATGAGTGCCAGCTGGCTGCCGACGTCGTTCTTGATGCGCTTGAGTTTCTCCCGGTCATCGCTCCATGCCATGACATTACAATGTGTCCGGATAGAAGTCAGCCCCTTGCTGTGCGCCTCGTTCAGGTATTCCTCGATCCATTCGCGGTTGATCTGGTTGGAACGGCTGTAACGGGAAAGCGAGTGCATGTTCCTCGCGGTCTGCTCGAACTTGCGCAGGCTCTCCGCCGAATCGTCGATGAAGAGGTACTGGTTCACGACATGGTTGCATGTGAGCAGGATGCCTATCGGCGCGGCGAAGGAGAGACGGCAGTCGCTCCGGTCGGTGGACAACCGTTCGTAGCGGCAGTCGGTAGCCACGTTCGAGGGCAGGTCCTCCGGGTCGGAAAGGGTGTGCAGGCAGAGGTAGTTGTCGCCTATCTTCATCTCCCCGGCACCGAGTGACAGGTCCTGCAAGCAGGCGGTGTCCTCCTGCGAGAGCGAGAAGTATTTCTCGATGATTCCCGCAGAGGTGTCCGTTCCCGTGATTTCCTCATCCGTCAGACGTGTCATGCGAAGGAGGCCGCTGTCGTTGACGATACGCTCGAACTGCTCACAACTCTCCATGAAACGGGTGACAGTCTCCCTGTCCGTCATTTCCTTCGGGATGATGAAATTCCGCGTGAGGGCGTTGAAGCTGCTGGTAGTGCGACTACGCTCCTTGGTCGTCTTGGTCAGGAACAGGTAACAAGTGTGCTGCAAATACGGACGTTCGTTGAAATGCCGCTCGAAACTGCGGCTGAGAAAACTCAGGTCGTCCTTGCAAATGTCGGGACGGTAGCTTTCCTCGATGAAGAAGTCCTGCTTGTGCACGATGCTGTAGTTCGGCAGCACCTTGACCGCTTTCGCCCATGTCGAATGGACGGCCTCGTATTCCGCCTTTGTGAGCGTGAAAAGTTCGGGCAGTTCCACCTTATAGGCCACGGTAATGTCCGCATCCTTGCTGACGATACACCCGTGCTCTACCGAGAGCAACGGAAATTTGCTTTCCAGCGTCGCTGTTTTCATTACGTTTCTCATACTTTTCCTTTTTTTGAGGTTGGAGAAATCAACCGAAGGAACTTCCTCCGGTTGATGATGTAGCGGGGATGGCTGCGCAGCGCGTGGAGTTTCATAAGCCCCCATTCGCCGTACTTCGCGTTCATTCGGAATGTCGCCCAGACAAGCACCGAAGCGGAAACGACACCGAAACCGATGCAGACCCACTGGTCGATACCCACCATGTACATGATGACGAACACCACGAACAGGGCGAGCAGCCCGCCCGCGAAGATGAACAGGTACTGGCTCTTGAGCCCTTTGAACTCCAGGCTGCGGCCTATCCCCTTATTGACCGGATACTTCGCCATGTTACAGGAAGAATGAGCGTAAGATGGTAGCAGCCACGATAAGGAAGATACATGCTCCGAACCAGCTGGCGGCGGTCTTCGAGGTGTCAGGGTCGCCCGACGAGAACTTGGAATAGACCTTCACGCCCCCGATCAGGCCGACAACGGCTCCGATGGCGTAAATCAACTTGGTGCCGGGGTCGAAGTAGGAAGTGACCATGTTGGTGGCTTCCGTAATGCCGCCGATACCGTTACCCTGGGCGAAAGCCCCGACTGTCGCAAGCAGCATGAAAGCTGCCGAAAAGAATCTTTTTTTCATGTGTCGAAAATTTTAATTGGTGAAACAAAAAATCATTTCGACAGCGAATATATAGCGTTTAATTCATTGATTTACAAACCTTACGATGCGTGTCATCGTATGTCATCACGTTACATCAGCAAGGATTTTCCAAACGATAAAAAAGAGGATTTTGGGCAGGGAAGGATGGGAAAAACAGAAAATAAAAACGGGCACTCTTCATGAGGAATGAAAAAGCGACAATTGGTTCGAATCACCAAAAAAGCGAAGCCTGAAAACCGGACGGCTTTCAGACTTCGCTTCATGTCATGTGAACGCTGTTTACTCTGCTGCGGAATCGGAAGAGAGGGCACGCTGTTTCCTCCGTTCCTCCTTTTTCTCTTTTTGCAGCTTCTTCTTGGTCTCCATTTCCTTCAGAATCTGTTTCAGCGGCTTGACCGTTTCCGGTTTCTCACGCTTGAACCGCTTGAAATAGATGTGCTCTATAAGCTGTGGAAGCGGCACTTTCCTCGGTTCCGCTCGGGACTTGAATCGAGCAGTTCACAAGTCTTAAAATCAATATTTTAGCGTACCTCAATCTTTTGATGGATACGAATTAGGTACTTTTTTCAAAGGACATTTGGCTTCCCTTGTCGGGATTGTGTCTGCCTTTATCTTCAGTTCAAAGATACCATTCTATTTCTACAAACACAAATCATTGAAAATAAACTTTTTACGATTGGGTCGAGTAGGTTTGGGCTGAAATGCCCAGGCATACTCGACCTAAATTCAAAGCTGAATTTGCATGGCATAAAATAATTCACTACCTTCGCTCGCATGAAGAAAACAAACCAATCGGATATTGTGTTGTAAGCAATCTGCATTTCTAATGTAGATTGTTCTTTACGTTTACTCTCGGATAATTCTTTTCGGGGGCTATTTTCGTGTGCTTATATTATAATTTTAATCTGTGTATAGGTAAGGTATCATCATATTTTCCCTGTACGCAATATATACAATGAAAATGAATAACGATAACAACACAATTTACGGTTTCGATGTAAATTTAATTTGTGAATTTTTTCTTAATACTAAAAGGCAAGGTCCGGGAAGTCCTGATGTTACATTAAAGGCTTTAAGTTTCATTGATAATCTGAGCGATACTGCGCAAATTGCAGACATTGGTTGTGGAACGGGAGGTCAAACTATGGTTTTGGCACAAAATGTATCAGGAACTATTACAGGACTTGATTTCTTTTCAGGGTGTATTGATAAGTTCAATCATGATGCCTTAAAACTGAATTTGCAAAACAGAGTGAAGGGGATTGTCGGCTCAATGGACAATCTACCTTTTGAAAAAGAATCTTTAGACTTGATATGGTCGGAAGGTGCTATTTATAATATCGGCTTTGAGAGAGGTATAAATGAATGGCGTGATTATTTGAAACCTAATGGGTATATTGCAGTTTCGGAAAGTTCATGGTTTACAGAAAAGCGTCCGGCTGAAATACACGATTTTTGGATGCAGGGGTATCAAGAGATAGATACAATTCCTGTTAAAGTCGCACAAATGCAGAGAGCTGGCTATCTCCCAGTTGCTTCATTTGTGTTGCCGGAAAAATGCTGGACGGAACATTACTATCAGCCTTTGAGTGAAGCCCGTAAACTAATGCTGAAAAAATATCCCCATAATGAAACCGTAAAGAAACTCATAGAGTTTCAGCATCTTGAAGAAGCATTATACAATAAGTATAAAGGCTTTTATGGCTATGTATTTTATATCGGAAAGAAAATCTAAAACTTTCACTGTCAGTGAAAGTTAACAACAGGGAGGGGGCAACAACGTGTGAAGTTGCACCCTCTAAAATGTCCCCTTCGTTCTATCCAGTTCCTTATGCCAATCGTAATTTTGCACTGTCTTAGCGCAGGACAAAATAGCAACTAAAAGAAAAAGAACGTGAAAAATTTAATCGCATTCTTTGAAATTCCCGTTACCTACTTCTACCAATCAGTAAATTTCTATCAAACAATCTTGGGAGTTGAACTTATGGTAGCCGAATATAATAACGAGAAAATGGCTTGTTTCGTGCAGGACGGACAAACGGTAGGTACTATATCTTATGCACCGAACTTCAAACCCTCAGAGCATGGTGTATTAATTCACTTTAACTGTGAAGACATTGACAGGTCAATCCGGCAAGTAATGAAGCAAGGTGGCAGCATAGTTATCCCAAGACTAAAATTCAAGCCGATGGGAAATGGTATTTTGCCGTATTTGCTGACCCTGCGGGCAATCACATTGGACTTTACACTGACTAATTTGTGTCGAAAGATATAACTGCAAGTTGATATGAAGTAACTTTCTGGGGAAAAATAAACTGATATTTCTTTGTCAATTCAAAAATAACGCTTATGTTTGCAGTGACCAATAATAATAAAATAGTCACACGGTATGGCAAAAGCATTTGATGACAACGAAAGGAAGCTTATAAAGGATAAACTCAAAGAAGGAGCTTTGCTATTTATCCAGCAACAAGGGGTACGTAAAACTTCTGTAGATGAGCTTGTTAAATATGCTAATATTTCTAAAGGAGCATTTTATCTATTCTATACATCAAAAGAACTTCTTTTTTTTGATACAATAATAGACTATCATAAGAAATTGGAAAAAGAATTTCTTAATGCCATAAATAAGCATACCGATAATATTACGGTTGATACATTGACAGATATTATATCTGACTTGCTAATCAACAACAAGCCATACTTTGTATCTGTCTTTGTGAATAGTGACGTGGAATATCTAAGTAGAAAGCTCCCTCAAGAAGTACTTTCACAACACGTAGATGATGATGTCATGCTGGCAAACGAAGTGCTGAAATTTATTCCAGAAAGTAAATCAATTGACACAAAGGTATTTGCAGGGGCTTTAAGAGCTGCATTCTTGACTATTCTAAACGAGAAAACAATTGGAACAGATATTTACAATGAAGTTTTCAAGTTTATAGTTAGGGGAATAGTAAAGCAACTACTTAAAGACTAATCCAACACAATAAGATTATATAATATCAACTGACTATGTGCAAATATGCTACATGGCGATGCTCTGAATTCACAATATGACCATATAGACTAATTTAGTCATAAAATATAAAAATTAAAAATTATGATTACAGTAAAAAACTTATCGTTTAGTTATTCTCAACTACCATTTATTGAGAATATGAATTTTCAAGTAAGAAGCGGAGAAATATTTGGCTTTTTAGGACCTTCTGGAGCAGGAAAAAGCACTCTTCAAAAGATATTAATAGGTATGCTCCCTAAATATAAGGGGAGTGTTTCTATTAATAATAATGAAATTAGAAATAAGCCTGACCATTTCTATGAGAGTATTGGTGTCGATTTTGAATTTCCTAGTTTTTATGAGAAATTCACCGCATTGGAGAACTTAAAATTCTTTGGCTCTTTATATGACAGCAAGCTTATTCCTGCCGAACAACTATTAGAAATGGTCGGACTGTCACAACATGCCAACAAGAAAGTGGCAGGTTTTTCTAAAGGAATGAAATCCAGATTAAACTTTGCCCGGTCAATCATTCATCAACCCAAAGTGTTATTTTTGGATGAGCCAACATCAGGTTTAGACCCCTCAAACTCCCAAGTGATGAAAGACATTATTCGTGAGCTTAAAAATAAAGGAGTGACAATCATTCTGACTACTCACAATATGCACGATGCGACCGAACTTTGTGACCGTGTGGCATTTATTGTCGATGGCAACATTAAAGCTATGGACACTCCTCATAATCTTATCATGTCAAGGCGTTATAATGAAGTGACATATTCATATTTGGAGAATCAACAAGAATTGAATACTACAATCGCACTTGACAAAATAAGTACAGACAAAAAGCTGCAATCTCTGATTCAAGCTAATGCCTTATTGTCAATACATAGCAATGAGCCGACATTAGACCATATATTCTCAGAAATAACAGGGAGGAAATTACTATGAAACTTAAAGGTTTAATACTTGGCGATATTCGGCAACAATACAAATATGGTTTTTATGCCCTATATACGCTATTTACACTGGTGTATATTGCTGTATTGCGCATTCTTCCTATGCAGTGGAAAGAACTATGCACAACTACCCTTATATTTTCAGACCCCGTGCTGATTGGATTAATGTTTATGGGAGCAATCATATTATTCGAGAAAAGCGAAAAAGTAATGCAGGCATTAGCTGTTTCGCCCATATCGATACACGCATACATTTTGTCAAAGGTAATTTCCATTGGACTAATTTCTTTGCTAAGTGGAGTTCTCATCGCATTGTTCTCAGGCATGGAACATTCTTACATACATCTTGCTGTTGGAATTATGTTAGGTTCAGCATTATTCACACTGGTTGGAATATCACTTTCCGCTTTCATTTCAACCATGAATAACTTTATGCTGATTATGGTTCCCACTTTAATAATATCCGTAGCTCCCATATCTGTTTATACAATGGGCTATAAATCGGGAGTTATGCTATTACATCCAAGTATAAGTCTGATAGAACTTATGTCTGGAAATATCAGTGTCATATCTCTAATGGCAATAAGCATTTGGTGCATTGCGATGTATATTTTTTCTTGTCTGTCAGTAAAAAAAATGATGACGATATAATTATGAATCAGAATATTATTTCTTTCAAAATGTTTATCAGAAACATATTCTCAGATGGTATGTTATCTGCAATAATATGTATTCCGTTACTATTAGCGGCAATATATAGGTTTGTTTTCCCCTTAATTGTACAGCATTATCCGATGCTAAAGGATTTCAGTCTATATTATCCGATATTGGATTTATTCCTTGCAATTATGTGTCCTTACATGATTTGCTTCGCTTCGGTCTTGGTGGTATTGGATGAAACAGATATGAAAATCAACAGGTATATCACAATCACCCCACTTGGGAAGAAGGGTTATCTTATATCAAGATTGATTATTCCTGTTTTATTTGCAGCCATTGTTTCTTTCGTGCTGCTTTCTTTCTGTTCCGTATCAGATATGTCATTATGGACTACATTTATCATATCCATATTGGCTACAATACTAAGCGTTGTGGCTGCTATGATTATTTTAGCATACGCGGGGAATAAAGTGGAAGGTATGGCACTTGCAAAAGTATCTGCTTTGGTTATGGTGGGATTGATCATACCTTTTGTCATTACAGATAGTACCCAATATGTATTTTCATTTCTCCCTTCTTTTTGGATAGCCAAGTTTCTGATAAGTAACAACTATTGGTTTATTCTGCCAGCTATCTTTCTTTCCGGGGGGCTGATTTGCATATTATATAATAGGTATAGCACAAAAATATAGTTTCTCCTAAAACTGCTAATTGATAGTTTACAGATACAAATTCAGGGAAAAACGCTATCTTTGTAGCCCTAACAGAAAAAGAATAGTTGTTCAACAATATGAAATGGCAGTTGTGCATATAGCTACGCCGGGCGAATAGCGCCCTCGATTAACGCTATTCAGCAATAGACAGGCTTATCGTTTAAGTTTGTCTATTACTGCCTTGTCATTATCCCTAATTGTAAATCTACAAGATTGTTGTGCTGTCCAAGCGGCATGGCTTATTGTATCATATTGGTTTGAACAAATGGATTATACCTATAAGAAAATTTGGCTCATCGCTTTTCCTGTAATGATGAGCATCCTTATCGAACAACTGATAAATATTACCGATGCCTTGTTCTTGGGGCATGTGGGTGATGTGGAACTGGGCGCATCCGCCATTGCCGGAATATGGTTCTTGGCGATTTATATGCTCGGCTTCGGGTTCAGTTTGGGGTTGCAAGTGGTAATTGCCCGCCGTAACGGGGAACAGCAGTATTCGGAAACGGGAAGAACATTTTGTAGGACTCATCTTTTTCTTGTCGCTTTTTGGCTTTTCTTTTCGTGATCCTGCTTGTGGTTATCTATCTTTCCGAGCTTGCCAGGGTTCAATCCCAGTTCACGGGCCATCTGCACCTGTTTGTCGAAAAGGCGGTGGCGTTTCTGCTCCACCATCCATTTCTCCAATATCGCTTTTGTCACTGCCATAATCATTCATTTTTTGCAAAGGTACGAATCCTGCCATTATGATAACGATATGATTATTTGAATTTTATCCGATGATATTCTCTGAAAATGAAAAGGCACACCGATATCACATCGACATGCCTTCAAAAACTATGACAGCAAAAAGAAACAATTAAACGAATTTATCTATGTTGAAAGCCTCCACCTTCTTGGATGCGGTCTTTCGTTTTGCCAACGGTCTGCCCGATTCATCCAGACATTCGCTGACCAGGCGGTTTACCTTTTCCTGATTACTCAACTTGTCCGTGAGAAAAGATAGTATAACCGTATCGTGCATCTTGTGATGTATGGTAGTGGCTGCACGTATGGCTTTCTCTTCATCCGGATTTTCAGATATCAGCACCTCTGCCACATTGTTTATATCCTCAAAGGTCATGGCTGTGTCAAAATCCGGGTCAGGTTCAGCATCCACAGGAGCCATCAATTCTTCTTTTTCCTCTTTGGTGAGACCTTTTTCTTCCTGTATTACATCATCCGGACCGATTTCCTCATCCTCCTCTATCGACTCTTTTTCCATAGGTTCGGAACGTGTCGGAGTTTTTCTCGCCACTTCCGGGTCTTCGAGATAGACAATTTTTGTCTTGCCGATTACATCTTCAGTAACAGCAGAAGACGGCTGTGCCGTATGCCTGTTGTGTGCGTCGGTCTTTTCCCTTCGCCTTGCCTTTTTATTGGCCTCACGCGCTTTTTGTTCCGAACGTTTCTTCCGGTATTTCCATAGATTGATGCGGACTATGCGCATCAAGCGGTAGGCTTTCTCCCAAATGCCATACATTTCCCGATTGAAGATGAATATCCACAGTTGCCGGAATATGAAAACCGCACACACGAGTTTTATCGTGAAATAAATTTTTGCTTCCATGGCTACAGGGGTTTATTTATGGCTTCCGTGTATAATTCAGACATCTCATCCTCATATTTTGTCAGATGCTCATCAATGATTGTGCTTACATATCCTGACATGGATGTCTCCGGAGCGACAACTGCCAAAAAACGTTTGATGTAGGCATAGCTGTCCCTGTTTATGTAAACCTGGATTCGATTACCTATAGGGTGATTTACCAGATATGTCGTTCGATACGATGGATCTTCAACGATTTGAATTGAAGACGTGTTGATGACATCCTTTAAGGCAGATGTACAAGCGGTGTCTTCCCAGGTATCCGGTTCCGCTTTGCCGGAAGTTTCGGGCGGAGGAACGTGGACGTGCTTTCCGATGTTTTTGTTCTTGCGCATTCTTTTGTGAATGAACAATCCGAAACGGCAAACTGTGTAAACGATGCAGGCAATGGCCGCAATGTGAAAGATAATCTGTGTCATGACTAAAATGGTTTTAATGGTTTGTAATATTCTTTGTTATACAATTCGCTGATTTCCTCCCAATGCTGCTGGATATGGTCAACGAGGATATTGCTTATATACCCCGATATGCTCATGTCCGGGGCAATGACCGGAAGGATGCGCTTGATACATTCGGCCACCTCGCGATTTATATAGACATGGGAACGGTTAGATGCCGGAATGTTTACCAGATACTTGTCTCTATAGCTACCCGCTTCATCTTTCTTTTTTCGAGGTTTTACAGGGGACGTTTTCTCAGACTGTATCTCAACCGGTTCCGTAGCTGGAGCCGGTCCCGTATTTTTGACGGGTACGGATTCCTGTCCGGGTTGTTCCGTATTCTCGTTCATGGGTTGCGCCCTGCCGAATACAGGAATATCCCCGACAATGATATTCTTGAGGATATCCTCATTCACTTCCACCTTTTTCTTTGTCATGCGTGTTCCAATTTAAGTTTGACAATAAGCTCCTCCGCCAGTTCCTTCAGACCGCTTCCTTCCAATTGCTTGGGAGGCGGAGGCAGCAGGGTGCAGCGGAAAAAATCACGTTTTGCATGTGTGATTTCCTTCTCGTAACGGCATAAATCGGGAAGTTTGGTGTCAAGGACAGTCAGATGCAGTTCCCTCATGACCTCTGCATAGGATTTGTAAATTTCCACGTTGGTACGTTTTTTCAACTTGTTCCAGAAGAAGAGAATATCCTTGAGCGGCACATCTTTCGTGTTCTTGACATAATCAAGAACCGTCGTGGAAAAAGCGAGCGTGCTCTGCATGATGATAAGATCGGGAGTGGTGGGAGTCAGGACATAATCCATATTGACGATGGTGCGGAACACCCCCGTGGATTCCACTGTTCCGGGCAAATCCACAAAAATCAGATCATAGTCACCGCTTGCGGCAAGCTCGTCCGCGGCTTCCCTTGCCTTTTCCGAAGTAGACCCGACAATCGGATAAGCTTTCTTTGGTACGCGATTCCATTGCTGCTGTAACAATTGTTGAAAATAGGCACTGTTGGCAATGGCTTTTTTATCCCGTTCTCTCATGCGCACGAGGCTGTGCTGTGGAGAATCACAATCAATGATTGCCACGTTCAGGTTTTTCTCGAAATGGAGGTAGCTGGAAAGCACTACCGTCAAGGCCGATTTCCCGACCCCTCCCTTTTGGTTGCTGACTGCAACGAATAAAGGCTCTTTGCTCATAATCTTTTCTTTTAATGGGTTATTGAATATATATCTGTTTCATCCGTCAATCCGTGAACGCTTCCTTCCAACCGACCACGATATGCTTCATCCGTTATTCCGACCGGTAACTTATCCGTTATAGCATCTTTCCGTTAATGGTCGGTCTGTTGGTCATGACATTCCGATAACTGTCATATCCGACATTGCTTCCACTATCCGGACCGATAACGGAAGCATCAAACAATATGACCATTATACCATTATCGGAAGTGCGGTTTCATCCGTTCACGCTGCAAATAAAAGGGTATTTTTTCATACCGGCACCATGTTTCAAGGGAGGTGACGACCTGTGTCATCGTTTGTCATCACGTTACATATAACTCACTATTTTACAGTAGTATATACCGCCGTAACTTTGCACCGACAACGGAACGGACACCGCTGCGGGGCTTTCCCGAAGCCGAAGAATGAGGCCGGAGGGTCAAACACAATTTGACGGAAGGAAAATTCATGTTCAAGCGAACATAGCAAGTTGTGTTTTGAGGCACCCGAAATAAATTCGGGCACTCAAAACAACTTGCCGCTCGCCTGACGGCTCGGGAGGGATTCACTCCAAAGTCGTGAATCCGGGACGGAAAATCAGAAACAGAAAATATCAATGCATATGGAAGAAAACAAGAGGAAAAAATCAAAAAAAGGAGTGGGTAGAAAACCAAAATCCGACCCTGCCGTGCATCGTTATGTAGTGCGGTTGAACTCGGAAGAGAACGGACGTTTTGACATTCAATTCCAAAAATCAGGATTAAAGGAACGCTCCAAGTTTATCAAGACAATGATTTTCGGTAAAGAAATCAAGGTAGTAAAAATCGACAAGGCAACGATGGACTATTACATCCGTCTGACCAATTTCTACCATCAGTTCCAGAGTATCGGAAACAATTACAACCAGACGGTAAAAGCCGTAAAGACCAACTTCGGGGAGAAACGGGCCTACGCCTTGCTCCGCAATCTTGAAAAGGCAACGATAGACCTGGTGCTGCTGAGCAAGCGGATTATCATGCTCACCCGTGAATTTGAAGATGCCTATCTGATAAAGAGGAAAAGGGAGGAGGAATGACATGGTGGCGAAAATCAACAGGGGTGTCTCGCTCTACGGAGCAATCACCTACAACCAGCAGAAAGTGAATGACACCACCGCGCGTATCATTGCGGGAAACCGTATGATTACCGATGTGGCAGGCAATCCGGATCGTGTCATGCAGCAGACCCTTTGGGCGTTTGACAACTACCTCCTCGCCAACAAGAACACGGAAAAGCCCATCCTGCATATTTCCCTGAACCCTTCTGTAGATGACCGCCTCACTGATGCCCAATTCGCGGAATTGGCAAAAGAGTATATGCAGCGAATGGGCTACGGTGACCAGCCCTACATTGTATATGTACACGAGGATATAGACAGGAGACATATCCATATCGTTTCTACCTGCGTGAACGAGAAAGGGGAAAAGATAGACGACACCTACGAGTGGAACCGCTCGATGAAAGCCTGCCGGGAGCTGGAAAAGAAATTCGGGTTGAAGCAGGTGGAGGACAAGCGGAAGGAGTTGCTGGAGCCGTACATGAAGAAGGCGGACTACCAAAGCGGTGATGTGAAACGGCAGGTTTCCAATATCGTGAAGAGCGTGTTCGGCTCGTACCGTTTCCAGTCTTTTGGCGAATTCAGCGCCTTGCTTTCCTGTTTCAATATCGAGGCGAAACAGGTCAGGGGCGAGTTCGATGGTACACCCTATAACGGCATCGTCTATACCATGACTGACGATACGGGAAAGCCGGTATGTACTCCTGTCAAGTCTTCCCTTATCGGGAAACGGTACGGTTACGAGGGACTGGAAAAGCGTATCGGGTACAACGCCCGTGAATACAGGAACAAGAAATGGCAACCGAAGATACGGAACGAGGTGGCACTTGCCATGCACGGATGCCGTGGAGACAGGGACGAGTTCGTCCGTCTGCTTGCCGGAAAAGGCATTGATGCGGTATTCCGTGAAAATGACGAGGGACGTATCTATGGAGCGACTTTCATCGACCACAAGAACCGGGAGGTGTACAACGGCTCCCGGCTCGGCAAGGAGTTCTCGGCAAATGCCTTCGAGCGGTTGTTCAACAGTCCGGTCAATATTCCCGATTTGGACGCGCCTGTGCCTGACCTTGACCGGCAAGGCGGTTTCTCCTCCGATATGGAAAGTTCCATCGAGCAGGCTTTCGGAATCTTCGGCATTGAAACCAACGGTCCCGACCCGCAGGAAGAGGCTCTTGCCCGCAGGCTGCAACGCAAGAAGAAAAAGAAGCGCCGCTCCCGTGGAGTATCCTGATTACAGAATTTATAAACGAACCATTAAAATTATATCATTATGCAACAAGAAGATGATTTGAGAGGACTGGCCAAGGTCATGGAGTTCATGCGTGCCATATCCATCGTGTTTATTGTCATCCACGTCTATTGGTACTGCTACCGTTCATTCGTGGATATGGGTATCAATATCGGGGTAGTCGACAGGATACTCCTGAATTTCCAGCGGACGGCAGGGCTTTTCAGCAACCTGCTCATAACAAAGGTCTTTGCCGTCATATTCCTCGCCCTCTCGTGCTTGGGTACAAAAGGCGTAAAGAACCAAAAGATGACATGGCAGAAAATATATGCCTCTTTCCTTGCCGGACTGGTGCTGTTTTTCATGAACTGGTGGATGCTCGACCTGCCGCTCAGTCCGATGGTCAATGCCGCCTTGTACACGGCAACACTTACAGCCGGGTATATCCTGCTGCTGATGTCCGGCGTGTGGATAAGCCGGATGCTGAAGAACAATCTCATGGAAGATGTGTTCAACACGGCCAATGAGAGCTTCATGCAGGAGACACGGCTCATGGAGAATGAGTATTCCGTCAACCTGCCGACAAAGTTTGTCTATCAAGGCAGGGAATGGGACGGATGGATCAATATAATCAACCCCTTCCGCGCTACCATCGTGCTTGGAACGCCCGGTTCGGGCAAGAGCTACGCGGTAGTAAACAATTACATCAAACAGCAGATTTCCAAAGGATTCTCTCTTTATCTGTATGATTATAAATTCGATGACCTTTCCATTATAGCCTATAACGAACTGCTGAAAAATCTTGATAAATACAAGGTCAAACCGGAATTTTATGTCATAAATTTCGACGACCCGCGACGCAGCCACCGGTGCAATCCCATCAACCCGAAATTCATGGTGGATATCAGTGATGCCTACGAATCGGCATACACCATACTCTTAAATTTGAACAAGACCTGGATACAGAAACAAGGTGATTTCTTCGTGGAATCCCCGATTATTCTTTTGGCGGCTATTATATGGTATTTGCGCATCTATCAGGACGGTAAATACTGCACGTTCCCTCACGCGATAGAATTTCTGAACAAGCCGTATGCCGATATTTTCACTATTCTTACCTCGTATCCGTCTTTGGAAAACTACCTATCCCCGTTCATGGACGCCTGGCAAGGGGGCGCACAAGACCAGTTGCAAGGCCAGATAGCAAGTGCGAAAATCCCGCTTTCAAGAATGATTTCCCCACAGCTTTACTGGGTGATGACCGGCGATGATTTCACACTCGACCTGAACAACCCCGAGCACCCCAAAATCCTGTGTGTCGGCAACAATCCCGACAGGCAGAACATCTATTCCGCAGCCCTCGGATTGTATAACAGCCGTATCGTGAAATTAGTGAACAAGAAGGGGCAACTCAAATCATCCATCATCATAGATGAGCTGCCGACCATATATTTTCGCGGCATCGACAACCTGATTGCCACCGCCCGTAGTAACAAGGTGGCGGTCTGTCTCGGCTTTCAGGACTTCTCGCAGTTGACCCGTGACTACGGTGAGAAAGAAGCGAAGGTCATCCAAAACACAGTGGGCAATATCTTCAGCGGTCAGGTTGTGGGAGAAACAGCAAAGAATCTTTCGGAACGCTTCGGAAAGATACTCCAACAGCGGCAGTCCATTTCCATCAACCGGCAGGACACCTCCACCTCCATCAACACACAGATGGACTCCCTCATTCCGGCATCGAAAATCGCCAACCTCTCACAGGGTACGTTCGTGGGCAGCGTAGCGGACAACTTCGGGGAAGAAATTGACCAGAAGATTTTCCATGCCCGCATTATTGTCGATAACGAGAAGGTAGCGGCGGAAACCAAAGCCTACAAGAAAATACCCGTCATCAACGAATTCAGGGATGCGGACGGCAACGACATCATGCAACAGCAGATAGACCGAAACTATTCCCAGATAAAAGCGGACGTGGTGCGGATAATCGAGGATGAGATAACCCGTATAAAGAACGACCCTGATTTGAAACACCTGATACCACAGGAAGAAAATGACAAGGATAATGAATAGCCATTGAAAGGCCGCTTTTTTATTTCAGCCTGCAAAGGTCGTCCCGTGCCTTTTGGATTGAGCAAGGTCGAGCCCTACGGGTTTTCGAGGAAAATCTTCCGCGCTTCGCTTGCGGTATTTTCCCGAAAAACCTTGCACAATCCGACACGGAACGGTAAGGCAGGCGAGAAATAAAATACCGGCTCGCCGAGCCGTGGATGTTTAACTTAAAAAAAGAAATTATGGGCAGAAGCAACTTCACACCGATGAAAAGATTCCATGAGATTCTTGACAATTATGGTCTGAAACTGATGGAGGTGGGAACCAACCACCTGAGAGTATTTTTTGGCAACCGGAAATTGTTCGACTACTATCCGCTGAGAATGAAACTGTTTGATTACCGGCAGTGGCAGCAACTGACCTATCCGTCGGTCATGGACGGTACGGACAAATGGGAAACGGAACTGGAAGGAATCATCAACAGCCTTATGGTATCACCGCAATAAACATTGACATTATGCACAAGAAAAACAGACAGACGCTCGTTTGGGATAACATTCCTGAATGGGCGATTTTCGCATTGGAGTACGGCATCGAGGAAGAATTGTTCCTGCCGAACGAGGATTTGGAAATGATAAGCCGGTTCATCGGCGAGAATTTCCCGAACGGCTACACGATGAGTGTGGATTGGGAATCATGCACGGAGTTCAACCCACGTCCGGCATTCGGGAAACCGTGCAAGACTCACAAGGTGACTTTTGTAACAAACTAAAACTACCTGCTATGAGAAAGATAACATTAAGCGAATACAATTCTATCCCGAAGGATTATCGCGGGACTTGGACTGTGGAGCGTTGGGACTTACCCAATTGGGGGGAAATACGCGAAAAACACATGGGAAAGCGCACCATGATGGTGTATGACAAGGGAACGTGCCTGTTGGTGGAAGGACTCGGATTTGAAATCGTAGACGATAGCACTTGGAAAAAGCCGGAGGAAGTCAAGAAAGAAATAGGTAGTCATTACCTGAAATTCTACAGCGAGCAAGAATGTGAACCTCATTATGCGGACTGCATTATCCGGTGGTGCGACACGTTGGAAACGGAAGTAGTGAGGATTGCGCTGGTGATGGATTCCGACAACGAGAAGGATGATGAGATATTCTTCTACTGCGACAGCTTGGAAGATTTGAAATCACTGGCGGACAAAGGTAAGGAGGATTTCATCATAGCCGGATGCATTGGTTTCGGGATATACGAAGAACTGTTACTAACAACTTAAAACATCGGATATGAGAATCGAATGTCAGGGACATTATGAAAAGACCGTCAAGTATGCTGAGAGCATCGGTGACGAAACGCTGAATAAATGTATCGAGCGGCTCAAGCAATGGGAAGCCAATTCCAATGGCAGGTGCGAAATAGAATTGTACTATGATTCCTCGCCATATTCATTCGGTTTCGCAGAAGTGGCGAAAGATGGGACAAAAGGAATTGTCGGAGGGCTGCTCTATCATGGCAAGCCGGACCGATCCTTTGCCGTAATGATTGGAGGACCGTTTCACGGGTGGAGCATACATACCTAAATTGTATAGTACCATACACAGTATTGAGTCAAAAAAGTGCAGAGGTAATCATAAACTGATTACCTCTGCACTTTTTTGACTCGCTTTATTTTTAATGGCTGTTTCATGATTTCAAAAATCAGAAAACCAAAAATTCTTATTAACGAAATTAAAATTCAATTTTTGCAGAAAAACCACAAAATTCAACTATTAAATTCCTATATAGCAAATTTAGGTAACAGCAATATCTCTTTCTCGGGTGTGACTTTGATGGAAATGACTTGGGTAGGTTCCAGTTGGCAAGGTAGCAGTTTCATTTCACCAGATTGAATCAAAAGCGCATTGTCATTTAATTCACGTCCAAGTTTTTCTTCCCAATCATATATGACGAACATTCCCTTTCTAAAAAGTTCAACCCCGTCTTTGCTATTTGTCACAATCAAACCATCTTTGCCGAACCTGACAGACCAGTCACAGCCATGTTCTTTATATTCAAATGTGCTGTCATAACTGACGGTTTCCTTGCCAATCAGCCTGCCGATAAGGATATCCACATTTGTATATGGATTTCTGTTGTAAACAGGTTCTTCCGTGTTCGCGTCACTTTCAGCCCTTAACCTGCAAGCATTGACCATCCCTTTCAACAGATTATCCTTGACAAGAGGGAATGTTGATTCTGAAGATTTGGTTTCCTGCCAATATCCTTGTTTTCTTGCGTAACCGTTTATGCAGTTCTTGCCGCCACAGTCTTTTTCGGGCTCTTTTCCAGTGCCGCATTCAAATATGTGTTTCTTGCCCCGGATCTTTTCCCCGCATTCCGTCTCATTGAAACAATAGTAAATGTACTCAAAATGGAGAAGCAGATAATATTCAAAGCTGCGGCTGGAAAATGCGATATTGACTTTCTTCCCGTCAATTACCTTATCGGCTTCAGCCAAGGCTTCTTCATGCTTCGGATGCTTGTCTTTGTCATAGACAGCCCAAGATTCGTCAACCCCTTCCGACAAGATTTGCCGTGCGTACAAGACCCACTTTAACGGTGGGGCTCCGGTTATTACCACATCTTCAGCGGCGTCTTTCCCGTCTGTCTTGATTTTGCGTTTTTTCCCTTTGTAACTGCCTCTGGGGGAATTATCCGTTTCTTCATCCTGTGGAATGTGAGGCTGTGGAATGGTGCGGACATCCATGCCGTCATTGTCTTTACAATACAGGTCGCACAGGCTCGTAAAGAATAGCGGCTCGGTCTTGTCCCCTTCGCACACTATCCTGATTACATAGTTGCTGTGACGTGTATTTTCGTTATTTCTTGCCATCCTCCACAAAGAGTTTTTCCAATGATTGCAATGAAGGCACTCCTCCAAATTTGTTGTTCAAATACCATTTGGCAAACAGGGTATCTTCCCTCACATCATCAAAGTCCGAAAGTGTGAACATTTCCGATACGCCGAACTTGTCTTTCTCCGTAAACCAGACCTGGTCCTTACGGATGGTATTTTGGTCAAGAAGGTTTACATCATGCGTAGTGAAAACCAACTGCGCATCCTTCTTGTTTATCCGTCCATTCCTGAATATATCAACAATCAACTGTGTAATGTAAGAGTGAAGACCGGAGTCCATCTCGTCCACAAAGAACGGACTGCCACTCTGCAACGCCTGCAATATATGGCAACCGATGATGAACAACGCCCTTGTTCCAAAGGATTCCTCCTTCAATGGCAAATCAGTCTTTCCGATGTTTTCGCCATCCTTGTATAACCCATGCTGGCTTGTTACTTCCACATCGCCGCTTCGCTTTTCCAATTGAAAATCTGCCAGTCCGGTATCCGCGAAAGCCAGAAATTCAGCAAGCATCTTCTTGTTGTCAGGACGGGAATAGAGCCACCTGAGTATTTCCTTGTCTTCCCCAAGTACGGTATCTTCATGGAAACCGTTGGAAATAACCATATCCGCCAAATACTTTGCGGCATTGGTTATAGGCTCGCAGGGCGTATCCTTCAAGAACTTTGAAATCAACAGCTGGTTCTTGAATACGTTGAACGGTTTGGACGTGGAAAGACTTGAACCGAACTTGATGGTGTCCGATTCCTTATCCTTCGGAAGCAATGCGCGTTCATAAAGTAACGTCTGCTTGCCGTTAGGATAGGATATCAATGACTCAGATTCGATTTGCAGTCTGGAAAAACAGACTTCATACTTATACCTTACTCTTTGTGCAATAAACTCCATAGAGAATTCTATCGGTGCGTCTGCCGTTGCACTGTCGAACTTGAAAGGCTGGTACAAAGCGATATCTTCACCGACACGGTTATCCAGATTCAATACCCAACGCCTGAAACCGTACAGGAATTTTATAATGTTGGTCTTTCCTGAAGCGTTGGCACCAAAAATCAAGGAAATTTTCAATGCCTTTTTGTTACCCTCCGCTTTAGTTTCAACCTCACACAGATTTTCGACCTTTGCTTTTGAAGAGGTCGGTTCGGTTGTAAACGAGCATGTGCCCTTGAACGAACGATAATTCTTAAATTCTAAGTTTAATATCATAATTCTGCTACTTTTCTGCAAAAATAGCGTTTTAATTTCTCATGGACAACTTTTTTATCCGATTTTTACGGATAATCCGTAAAAATAAGACTTAAATCGGGGATGTTCATTTCTAAGCCATGTTCATTAAAAATGAACTATACCATAAAAATGAACATGAAAAGTACCGCTTCCATGCAATGATTATGCGAAAGTAATGATTTTCTGACTATTTATATGCACCCGTTACACTTTTCCATATCATGCAAGAGCTTGTTTCCATATTCTTCTATAAATAACCATCCTAAGTCACGCTTCACTCACTAAGTCCCTTTGAGAAGATAACTCGGAGGACGATACCTTTCACGTTCAGGCCTCCGGTTTTCGCGCAAAAAATTCCCTGCGGTAATTTTTCTTCGAAAAAACGTTCCGGTATCGCCGTCCGAGTTGGGTGAAAAGGTCGGGACTTAGCAAGCGAAGCGACCTACGACGCATAGGACAAGGTCAAGACAAAAACTGATGGCGGTATTTTACAAAATCAGGCCGTCTCAATTGGAACATTTTTCTAATTACTAAATCATTTTCCTTTCAGCCGCCTGTCTTATGAAAAATACAAGGAAGTGGGGACAAAAGCAGCTCGCTCTCAACTCTGCATAATACAGGTTTCCTTTTTTCTACTTCGTCCCCTTTCCCTGCCTCGGTTTCTCTATGCCTCCCCGTACCTTGTTCCGCCCTTTTTCTTCCGTTTTTCCCTTTTTTTGTCCTCGTGCTGTCACCCCTGCGGTGAAACGTGATGACAAGCGATGTAATGTGTAGTACAACGTGTTGTAAACCAATTATTTATCAAAATTTGCTATATATATTTGCGGTGACAATAGTAGTTATCAACTCTAAAAACTCAAAGTTATGGCAAAGAAAAATGTGAGGGACGAACCCCTGAAGCCGCAAGTGAGCGAGAACGAACAGATGAGTGACATCGTGTTCATCCTCGACAAGATGGAACTGATTTTACAGGCGGTGTCAAAAATCGGAAAGGACGGGAAATACAGCACCGTTCCGGCAGACAAGGAACACAGCAATTCCTTCCTGAAAATCGACCGGTACGCCAACATGTTCGAGAATTTCGTGAAAAACTTCTGGAGCCAGCTCAAAGACCCGACCCGTTTCGGCATCCTCTCCGTCAAGGCGGATACGCTGGACAGCCCGGAAGTGAAGCAGGCCATCGAAGACCTCGCCGCCGGAAAGCAGACAAAAGCCGTGGAAGACTTCCTCAAAAAATACGAAATCGTTCCACGCGACAAGGAAAACCAAAGTATCAACAATCAAAATCAAGAAGAAATGGCAAAGAAAAATGAGACACAGCAGCAGGCCGCCCAAGGTGACGGCACGCAGCAACCCAAGTACCGCTACAACGAGTCCATGATCAACTGGGAGGAACTGAAGAATTTCGGACTTTCCCGTGAATACCTCATGGAGCGCGGTCTCCTTGACCAGATGCTCAGGGGCTACAAGACCAACCAGGTGGTACCCATCAGCATGAATTTCGGCTCCGCCGTATTACGTACCGATGCACGACTGTCATTCCAGCAGTCCGTGGGAGGCCCTATCGTATTAGGTATCCACGGCATCCGCCAGAAACCCGAACTCGAACGCCCGTACTTCGGTCACATCTTCTCCGAAGAGGACAAGAAGAACCTGTTGGAGACAGGCAACATGGGACGTGTCGTGGAACTGAAAGGGCGCAACGGCGAATACATCCCTTCTTTCATCAGCATCGACAAGCTCACCAACGAGGTGGTCGCCATGCGCGCGGAAAACGCCTACATCCCGCAAGAAATCAAAGGTGTGAAACTGACCGACCAGGAAATCAACGACCTGCGGGAAGGCAAGAAGGTGTTCATCGAAGGCATGATTTCCAATAACGGCAAGGAGTTCGACGCCCACATCCAGGTCAACGCCGAACGCAGAGGCATCGAATACATCTTCGAGAACGACAAGCTCTTCAACCGCCAGTCATTGGGCGGCGTGGAACTTACCAAGCAGCAGATTGAAGACCTCAACGCGGGCAAGGCCATCTTCGTGGAGGGTATGGAGCGCAAGGACGGTGAGTTGTTCTCCTCGTATGTCAAGCTGGACGAGGCCACGGGCAGACCTTCCTACACACGCTACAATCCCGATTCCCCGGAGGGAGCGCGTGAAATTTACATTCCCATGGAGATTAACGGCGTGAAGATCACCGCCGAGGAACAGCAGCAACTGCGCGAGGGCAAGGCCATCTTCCTCAACGACATGGTGAACCGTAAGGGTGAGGAGTTCTCCTCCTTCATCAAGGCGGACCTGGAGACGGGACGCCTGAGTTACTCACGCACGCCGGACGGCTTCGAGCAGCGTGCCGAGTTCAAGATACCGGAAAAGGTATGGGATGTGAAACTGACGAGAAACCAGCGTGCCGACCTCCAGAGCGGCAAGGCGGTACTGGTCGAGGGCATCAAAGGCTACGATGGAAAGACCATCTCGCAGTATGTCAAGGCGAACTTCAACCAGGGCAGGCTGGACTTCTACAACGAGAACCCGGACCGCAAGCGTGATGCATCGCAGCGCAACGTGGTGGCGAACGCCCAGAAGCAGGGACAGGAACAGGCTGGCCGCAAATCCAAGGGGGCAAGCATTGCCTGAGCGTGAATCAGAATGAATGTCAAATCAAAAAAAACAGGAATATGAACGTAAACAATAAAAACAACACGCCATTCAAGGCGGAAGACGTGAACTGGGAAGAACTCGCGGGAATCGGTATACTGAAGGACGAGCTGGAAATGTCGGGGGAACTTGACACGCTTCTCAAGGGGGAAAAGACAGGAGTGATGTCGCTCAGCCTCGTGCTGCTGGGCGTGGACGTGGTGATGGACGCCACCCTGCAACTGGTGCGCAAGGACGACGGGGCACTGATTGAAATCCTCGGTGTCAAGCCGGTGGCTTGACAAACGCCCATCCATTATAACAAGTAAAAAATGTCAAACCGCCGTTTCCCGTTTTCCGGTTCCGGTAGCGGGGAACGGCTTAAATTTTATCCGAACATGAAAGCAATCATAGCAGAAAAGCCGAGTGTCGGCATGGATATAGCCCGTGTGGTCGGGGCTACCGACAAGAAAGACGGCTACTGTACAGGCAACGGGTATATGGTCACGTGGGCGTTGGGACACCTGGTGTCGCTCGCCATGCCCGGTGCGTATGGCTACACGAAAACCTCCGCCGAAAACCTCCCGATGCTGCCGGACCCGTTCCGTCTGGTGTCCCGCCAGGTCAGGACGGACAAAGGGATGGTGACGGACATCGCCGCCGCCAAACAACTGAAAATCATCGACAGCGTGTTCGACCGGTGCGACAGCATCATCGTGGCTACCGACTGTGCCCGTGAAGGGGAACTTATCTTCCGCTGGATATATTCCTACTTAGGCTATACCAAACCGTTCAAACGCCTGTGGATCTCCTCTCTCACCGACGAGGCCATCCGCGAGGGTTTGGCGAACCTCCGGGACGGCAGCGACTACGACAGCCTGTATGCCGCCGCCGACTGCCGGGCAAAGGCGGACTGGCTGGTGGGCATGAACGCGAGCCGCGCGTTGGCGATAGCTTCCGGCTCGGCGAACAACTCCATAGGACGTGTACAGACCCCGACGCTCGCCATGATATGTGCCCGCTTCAAGGAGAACCGGAATTTCGTCTCTACCCCTTACTGGCAGCTGCACCTCACGCTGAAACGGCAGGACGCGCACCGCATGTTCATCCACACGGAAGAGTTCAAGGAGAAGGATGCGGCAGAGGCGGCATACCGGAAAATCACTTCCGGTTCTGTGGCAACAGTCACTGGGTCGGAACACAAGAAGACTTTCCAACAGGCCCCGCTTCTGTACGACCTGACCACGCTTCAGAAAGATTGCAACGTCCATTATGACCTGACAGCGGAGAAGACCCTCTCCATCGCCCAATCCTTGTATGAAAAGAAGCTTATTTCTTATCCGAGGACGGGAAGCCGCCATATCCCGGAGGATGTCATGCTGTACATTCCTTCCTTGCTGGGAAAAGTGGTTTCCATGCCGGAATTCAGGGAATACGGACAGTCTTTCGACCTGTCCAGTCTGAATACCCGCAGCGTGGATGACACGAAAGTGACCGACCACCATGCCCTTATTATCACGGGTATCATCCCCGAAGGGTTGTCCGAGGCGGAATCTACCGTTTACACCCTGATAGCCGGAAGGATGCTGGAAGCATTCTCGCCACCCTGCGAGAAGGAACTTTTGGTCATGGAATGTGCCTGCGAGGGAATGGCGTTCCGTTCCCGCTCTTCCTCCATTGTCAGACCGGGCTGGCGCGGCGTGTTCGCCAGAAAGGAGGACAGAGAGAAGGACGAGCCGGAACGTGACGGGGGGACGGCGGAGTTTGCCGAAGACGAGACCGTTCCGGTCATGGGACATGGATTGGCGCAGAAGAAGACCCTGCCCAAGCCGCTGTACACGGAGGCCACGCTGCTGGCGGCGATGGAGACCTGCGGGAAAAACATCACGGACGAACAGGCGAAGGAGGCCATCAAGGATTTGGGCATAGGCACACCCGCCACCCGTGCCGCCATCATTACCACCCTTGTCAAACGTGACTATATCGCCCGCTCCGGCAAAAGTATCATCCCGACCGAAAAAGGGATGTATATCTATGAGGCGGTGAAGGACATGCGTGTGGCGGACGTGGGACTGACGGGAAGCTGGGAGAAGACCCTGGCGCAGGTGGAGGGGCATACCCTCGATACGGAAACCTTCATGCAGTCCATCCGGGATTACACCCGCAGGGCAACCGAAGAGATCCTGCGTCTGGAATTCCCGGCCATGCAGGAAAGGGCGTTCACCTGCCCCAAGTGCAAGACGGGGAAAATCATCCTCCGTTCCAAAGTGGCCAGGTGTGCCCATGACGGGTGCGGGCTGCTGGTGTTCCGCCGTATCCTGAACAAGGAACTGACCGACACCCACATGGAACAGCTTTTCTCCTCCGGCACCACCAGACTCATCAAGGGGTTCAAGGGGAAGAAAGGCGTACCGTTCGATGCCGCCGTCACTTTCGATGCGGAATACAACACGGTATTCTCGTTCCCGAAAACCGGGAACGGAAAGAAAAAATAACACCGTCATTCCAATTCGCGGGCAAAGGTAGCGCACCGCCTTTTTCCACCGGCAAGGTCAGGCCCTCCGGGTTTCGGGGAAAATCATCCTCGCGCCGCTCCGGTATTTTCCCTCGAAAACCTTGCCTGTGGAGGCGGTACGCATCCCGGCCCTTGAAATTGGAAAAGACTGTTTCACCCGTTAATATCGGAATGTCATGAAAACAAGGGAATATATCGACAAGATTCAAGCGAACAGATGGGTACGGACCATCGCATTGGGCTTTGCAGCCTTCATCGTGTTCAGTTATATGTACACACGGGGCATATCCCCCGTGTGGGCTGCGGTAGCCATCGTGTGTTTCAGGGGATTCTTCAGGTTCCTGTACCGGATAGCTTGCCTTCTGGTGGCTGCGGCCATACTTTTCTGCATACTCAGTTTTCTGGTATCCTGACAATATTTGACCATGAAACATAACTGCCATACAAAATCAAGTGGAACCTTACAGAACAGGGCTGTCTTCCGGGACGGCTCTTTTTGTTTTCCGCCCTCTGTGGAACCGGAAACCATAACGACAGGGATAAAAGGAAAAGGGATGAAAACACAGACTTGGCATACCGGAAACTACCGGGCAAAGTTGGCAAATGCCTTTGTTCGGACGGCAAGGTCAAGCCTTGCGGTTTCGGAAAAAATCATCCTCGCCGGAGGCTTGCGGTATTTTTCCCGAAAACCTTGCCTTACCGAAGGCATCTGCCGTCGGGCCCTTGTAGTTCACGGGCTGCCAAAGCCCGAATATTCACAATTAAAAAAATAAAGAGACATGAACCAAGCATTTGCAACAAGCGCACCGCCGGCTCCCATGAGGATGCCCATGCCGGTAACGAGAAGAAAAAGGACGGTGGAACCCGAACCTGCCGTCAAGTTCCCGCCACGGGGGACGACAGGACCGGTACACATTTCCACCCTGTTGAACCCGATACTGGAAATCAGCCGCCATCCCGACAGGAACAGGCTGCTGGCCAAACTGTTCAGTGAAGAATAAAACCCAGTAATAACTTTTAATACATCAAATTATGTTTTTTACAGCAATCCACCAGATGATGACCGAAGGCGTGGATCTCACGCTTGTCATCCGCAAAGCGAACGGACAACTGACAGTATCCTTACTGCCGAAGTCGAACGGGCTGAAGGACGAAGCCCAGAACCACCTCGTACCACTGACCGTCAGCGGGCTGCCGCAGGAACTGGACGCCGGCTTCTTGCAAGCCGTAGCACGTCCTATACAGAAGACTACCGGACTGATTTCCAACATGGCGCAATTCGAGGCGCAGGCTGAGAAGGCAGCGTCCGAGAGCAAGGCTGCCAAGGAGACCAAAGCGAAGGAAACGAAAGAGGAAAAGGAGAAGCGGGAGAAGTACGAGAAACATTTCAAGAAAGCGGAGGAACTGATCGCCGCCAAGAACCACAAGGAGGCGGTTACCGCGCTCGGGCAGGCACGTCTTTACGCCAAACCACAGGACCAGAAGAAAATCGACGAGATGGTGGCGGAACAGACAAAGGCGATGAACAAGGGCAGCCTGTTTGAACTGATGGATGAACCGGCTCCACAGCCACAACAGCCGCAGGCACAACCGGCAGCCGCACCCCAACAACCACGGCAGGCTCCACAATATCCTCCGCAACCGCAGGCGCAGAGACCGATGGCAACGCAGGCTCCCGGCGGACAGCAGAGACCGGCAGCCGGCCCTCAGCAACAGCAGGCAATGTGGCCGCCGCAACAACCGCCACAAGGACCGGGACAATATTACCAGCCACAGTCGCAACCCTACATGGGACAGCAGCCCGTGCCGCAACAGGCTCCACAACCCGCACACGGAGGATACCATGGGACACATTGGCAGGAGCCGGCACAGCACCCGGAAGAACTGGTCCCACATTACCATGTCGGAGAGGATGAACCAAATTACCGTCCGGAGGATTACGAGGAATATCCCGATTTCCCGCAGTCCATGTTAGAAAATCATGTCTCACAATATCAAGCAGTATAAGATTATGGCACTCGAAATAACAGGAATGACGCGCTCATTCACATTCAAGAAAGGCAGCGGAATGGTAATGCTCGATGATCCCAACCCGTCGGACAGCCCCGAAATGGTCATGAGCTATTACTCCAACTTCTACCCGGAGCTGACAACGGCAACGGTACACGGACCGGTCATCAAGGACGACAAAGCCGTGTACGAGTTCAAGACCACCATCGGGACCAAAGGATAGGAAGCATGAAGAAGGAACGAAAGAAAAAGAACAACAAGAAAAGGAAACCATGTGTACCATTGGACGAACAACAGTCAAGGCAGCTGGCGAAGCTCATCATCGGTCAGACGCAAAGGCATGTACGGTACGGCGTGAACAGGGAAGAACGGATTGCGGCTCCAAGCGGGGCCGTAATTCTTTTCTAAGCACAGCCTTCATACCGCTGGCACAGAATAATCTTACCGTGGATTGTTACGACAGCGGCGAATGCAACAGTATAAACGTAATCACGCGGGATAACTACGAATTCCTGCGTGATTCGTATTTCAGGTATTCCCTGCTGTTGCAGAAGGAAGGAGTACACACGCCCGGAAACAGTGTCGGGGAAGGCATTGCCAATCTGTACGATGAAATGAACACGCTTGTCGGTGACGAACTGCATGTCAACATCGAGCAGGAAGCCGGCAGGCTTTTCTTCCGGCTGTGGAAATACCACAAGTGGGGAAGTTTCACGCTGTATTACTTTCCGGTGAAGTTTCTGGAATCGCTCAACCCTGTCTTGAGGAGGATTGCCATTACCTTTATCCATAAACTGATGAAAGCAAACGGCATTGATACATTCGTGGATTACGAAGAATCGGACTTTTTGTTTGAAATGCTTTCGGAGGATGACGGCAGCGACCCGGAGGAGTGGAAAGAACGCATGAAACTGCTGAACTCCTATCAGGAAGGAAAAATCAGCAGGCTGCTCAAACGGGTGGAATCGAAATCCTACTACAAGAACCTGCCGAAAGCACTGGATACATACGAACCCCGAAACGGGTTTGAACAGCCTTTGGTCGATGCGATGAAACGGGGTCTCCCGTTTCTGACGCCTGCACGGGGCATCATGCAATACGCTTATGACGCCTATTACTCGGAGAATCCGGACTTCCACCCGATGTACCTGCAACAGCAGATAAGGGTCGTGTATGATATCAACGACATCGTATCCGACTATCTCCTTGACTATTATAATTCTTACAGCAGGGAGACCTACGACATCACTCCGGTGACCGTCCGCGACCTGTCGCCCGATACCGAAGAACTGTTCAGCATGGACGATTACCCGGAACGGTTCTTTCGGTGGGCGGACGAATTCATATCTTTAATCAGTTGAATTATGTTGGAAACGAATGAACTTACCCAAAAATTGAGGACGCTGCTCCATCCGAGGGCGGCGTTGATTGCCTATTCAGGCGAGAAAGACAACTCTTATGCCTCTGACAACAACTATTTTGTTGAGATAAGGGATATAGACGATAACGGAATGATGGGAGAAGGCCGGCCCGTCACGGTGGATTTCATGAACGAACTGGTGCGCGGTTATTCCGAAAGCCACAGCACCACGCCATACGGCAGGATTCCGCCCAATATGCTGTGGTGCGACCTGCGCAAGGGCAGTGAGAGGTATATCTGGTACAACTCCCCACAGAAACGGATGATGTTTTTCAAGGAATCCCTTCAAGTAGAGAATGCAAAATACAACCTGCCGGGAGTCATTTACGTGGCAGGTGGCAGTTCGTTGAGTATATATGCTTACAAGGACAAGAAACTGACGGAAAAGACGGAGCTTTATGCCGCACCGTTCTTCAACGTGACAGGGGCAAATGTCTGTCTGGGTTCCGCTAAAATAGACAAGCCGAGAGATTTGACCTACAAAAACCTGTTGGAGTATTGGGAGAAGAAGTTCTGGCTGACGGAGTTCTCGCACTTGGGCGGCGGAGGCAACCCGACCAGATCCAACCTGGTACTGGTGACGAAAGCCGCCAAGGACAAGCTTTTCAACCTCGACGAACTGAAACCTTTGAATAACTTGAAACTGAAAGATATATTGAAATGAAAAGAGTACACTACATAGACAACTATCTGCTGAACCCGCAACACCCGGTCACGGTGAATCTGATAGGCGCGGGAGGAACCGGCTCGCAGGTATTGACCTGTCTGGCACGGCTGGACGTGACATTGCGGGCACTCGGACATCCGGGATTGTTCGTGACACTTTATGACCCGGACATAGTGACGGATGCCAACATCGGCCGTCAGCTTTTCGGCAGTTCCGACCTGGGGCTGAACAAGGCGCAATGCCTGATTACCCGTGTGAACAATTTCTTCGGCAATGACTGGAAAGCGGTACCGGATATTTTCCCGACCGTGCTGAAAGATGCCAGACGGGATGACATGGCGAATATCACCGTCACATGTACCGACAACATCAAGTCACGGCTTGACTTATGGAACGTATTGAAAGCCGTGCCCGCCTCGAATTACCGTGATTACGAGACACCGCTTTACTGGATGGATTTCGGGAATACGCAAAACACGGGGCAGGTTGTATTGGGAACCATACCCAAGAAAATGAAACAGCCCGCTTCCGAGTTGTACAAGACTGTCGATTCGTTGAAGGTCATTACCCGGTTCGTGAAATACGCAAGAGTGAAGGAGACGGATTCTGGACCGAGTTGCTCCTTGGCGGAGGCGTTGGAAAAGCAGGACTTGTTCATCAACTCCACGCTGGCACAACTCGGCTGCAATATCCTGTGGAAGATGTTCCGTAACGGGATGTTGGAACATCACGGGCTGTTCCTTAATTTAGAAACGATGAAAGTGAATCCGATAATAATATAACTTGTTTAAAAGAGGATGAGCCAAATGCAAATTTTGTAAGAATCAAAATTAAACGAACATAATTTCACTTTACGCACATGTTAATAATTACCTGTCAATCCATTCTTTAAGCCTCTGCGCCTTTTCCTTACTCACTTGTATTTCCGTCTTCGGATAACCTTTCAAACGGATAATCAACTTTCCTCCAAAATAATTACCGAGGAACAAAACGTGCTCTACATTGATAATATATTGGCGGTTTGCCCGGAAGAAATAGTCGGGATTCAGTTGGTGTTCAAGTTCATCCATTGACACATTGACCACTTCGGAAGTGCCGTTGTTAAGACGGAGATATACAATCTTGTTTTCTGTTTCGATGTGGTTGATGTCCGAAACACGCACGGTCTTATATCCGTCACGGTAAGGAAGCAAGAAACGCTCCCGATAACGGAACTTGTTTTTCTGTAAGGCATCGAAAAGCTGCTGTAGGTTTTCGTCGGTATAATTCTTACCGGCTTTGGCCGCCTTGTCAATGGCCGCTTCAAGTTCATCCGAATCCAACGGTTTCAGAAGATAGTCGAAACTGTTGAACTTGAATGCTTGTACCGCATATTCGTCGTATGCGGTGGTAAATATGATAGGTATGGTTGCCGGGGCATATTTTAGAGCTTCGAAACTCAAACCGTCAGTCAAACGGATATCCGCCAGAATGAGGTTTGTGGTTTTGCCGGATTGAAAGAATTCGACCGTCTCTTTGATGCTGGCAAGAGGGCCTTCGACAATAAATGTTCTGTCAATGTCGTTCAGCAGCCTTATGAGGCGTTTGGCATTGCGTGGCTCGTCTTCAAGAATCAGTATGTTCATAGGGGATGGTGTTTTTTATGATGGGCAGACTTACCGAATAAAAGTTTTCGGCATTCTCTATCTTGACCTTTTTATCACAAAGCAAAGCGTATCGTTCTGTGATATTTTTAAGTCCTAAACCGGTTGATTCGATTGGGGACATCAAAGGTGACTTAAGATTGCTGACTGTTATATAATCATCGGACAGCTTTATGTCGATGACCAGCGGATGTTCAGATGAAAAGCTGTTATGTTTTATTGCGTTTTCCACAAGAAGCTGCAATACAGCCGGTGGAAGAAAACCTTTGCATTGTCTGACGCCCGGACTTATTTTTGCAATGACACCTTCGTCGTGGCGCACCTTCATCAAGTACAAGTATGAATCAAGAAACTTGATTTCGTCCGCGACAGGTATCAGATTCCGGTCCAAGTTGGTGATGATGTATCGGTATACTTTCGACAGATTGCTCAGGAATTTTCCGGCAAGTCCGCTATCCTCCTCAATCAGCTCCAACAGGTTGTTGAAGTTGTTGAACATGAAATGCGGATTGATTTGCAGTTTCAGGGAATTGAGCTGTGACTGCAAGGCTATCTCCTTTTCTTTCATCAGTGCCATTTCAAGTGCCTGTTTCTCGTCGCGTGCCTTGATGTAAGACTGAAGATAGAACGTGTTGGCATAGACGCTTGACAAGAATGTGGAAATCATGGCAAAAGTATATGCGCCTTTCATGTTGAGGAGCTCGTCAAGAAGCCCGTTCCCGTTTTCACCCCATAGGAAATTGAACAAAGAAATCATGCCGAATGCGACAACGTTGTTCAGGGTAAAAAGGCAGGAAGCATAGACAATCACCCACACATAGGATGTCCGAAAAGGCAATATCCTAAAGACCAAAAAGGAAAATCCTAAAGAGATGTAGGTAAATAGCATACAAAACAGATAATCGATGATATAATCGGCTACCGTCATCTCTGGCAATTGGCCGGCGGTTTCATCATCGAGTATAAACCACAGGATGAGGTAGAGCATAAAGGAAACGGTCGATAACAACAGACCGTTCTTCCAATTCATTATTTTCATATTCTCGTTGGTCATATCGGATACAAAGTTACTTCATATTCCGCAAAAATAGGGATTTACTTCTTTAGTTGATAGTATAAAACCGACTGAAACGGATAAAATCACCATTGAAGTGATGAAAATGAATGTTGAAACGGATGGAGTTGCACTTTATGTTTGCCGAAATACCATTTAGAAAATCTGTTTTTCAAAATAAACCGCCTATTTGGGCGGTTCAGATATAAATTTATCCGTTTCAGCCGAATTTTACTGTTACAGCCAAAGCAACACGGGTAATTTTGCATCCATATAGGGTAAATACCGCATGATAAAGTCTGAATCAACCAAATTTTTAAGTAGCATGAAACATTTAAGTTTTTTGAGAAGACATGCCAATATAGTATTCTGCTTACTTTTGTGTCTTGTCTATCAGAGAGCTGAATCTAAAGAATTGTTTTCAAACAATTCTTTAGATACTTGCTATGTGTTAGCTATTGCAAATGTCGATTTAACAACGGATTTGCAAAAAAAATATGAAGAGAGGAACATTGCAACGTCTGCGATTGTCGGATACAGCTTTAGTGATGATGAGGTGAAAATTTATTTGTTGGATGACAGGTATGATTTTGATCTGTATTCTATCCAGAAAGGAGATAGCATAACTTTACATTATCCTCATACGTCACAAGAGAAAGAGAAGAAAGCAATAGCTATACATAATCACAGTTTCCAAGAACGTATCAGAAAGAATGATAGCATCTATATTGATATTGATTTTTGGAATATTGAGAAGAAATTGAGTTTGCCCCCTTCTTTGGACGATGGCCTGTTCCTTAAATGGGAAATCGCAAAACGACGCTTTATAAAGCATATAGTAAAAGATAGCCAAGGCTTCCATAAATTAGATGTTGAGAACGAAGATGATTTACGTTTGTCCAAGCGTACATTCGGCCAGTTATATTGTATGTACATATTGGCACATAATGAGACCATGAGGCATGAAAAGTAACTTATTTGTTTTTTTATAAATGATTTTTGTATGAAGAAAATTCTATTGACATTGCTTCTCGCCCTGCCATTCTGCATGGTGGCGAAAGCACAAGATTTCAGAGTGGGAATAACGGGAGGTTACAATCTCAGTTCTCCAAGTGGTTACAAATCTCAGTCCGGTTTTCATGTCGGTGTAAAGGGAGAACTTGGTCTTCCTATAGTGACAAAAGGCCTTTACATGGACTTCGGATTGATGCTCTCTTCACATGGCTGGAAGAGTCCGGGATACTATTACGACGGTAACTATAACCCCTCTGCAGGCGAAAAACCGGACAAACCATCATCTGGCTATACTTCAGACAATAAGTGTACCCCTTACTACCTGAATATTCCCATCCATATCGGTTACAAGTTTCCCGTAGGACGGAACGTCAGTTTGTTCATCAACGCTGGACCATATTTTAACATCGGCCTGTTTGGTAAAGCAAAAGAAACCATCACTCCCGATAAGGGAACTGCCACGACAAAAGAGATGGTAGGCAATGTGTTCAGTGACAAGATGCTTAATCGCTTCGATTGGGGGCTGGGATTCCGTGCCGGAACGGAGATTGCCCGCCATATCCAGCTTTCCATTGGGTATGATTGGGGGACGAAGAATATAAACAAGAGTGGTGTGGACAACAAGAACAGGACATTTGTGGCATCTTGCGCTTATATGTTCTGAAATAGGTATTCGCAAATGACAAAAGCCATGAAAGTTTTCACGTATATCATGATGGTTGGGGCACTCTGTTGTTTGTTCTGCTGCTCTAAAGAAAAAGAAGATGCACCAACAGGTGCTACATTCAATAAAACATTTGTTACTGGTTATTTGACACCCGAATCTATTGTCATATCAAAAATGAATTCAGGAATTAAAATCACGTTTAAGGGGGATTTGATTACTTCTGGTAGGAGTTTTGATGCTTTATCAATATATTACAATGATTTATCTTATAATAGATATACTATTGATGGACCACGTACGGCAATTAATGATAGTATATACAAGATTGAAGTCTACACTGTCGAGAATTTTGATGCATCGCATCCTGCTGGAAGTGATATTTCAGATTTGATAGAATGTAGGTATATTTCTTATTATGATTACATACAAAGTGGTTATAAGAAAGAAGATAAAGATGTTGGACAATATATAGATATGACAGAATATTGGGGAATTGAAGGAGCAAAGATGCTGAAAGATGAACTTACGAAAATAAATAATAGAAATACGAAGCTTATTGCACCAACCCTTGTTTTAAAATTCAAAAAAGAGCCAGAGAATAAAGGAAAATTCCAATTCAATTTAGTCTTTCATTTGGAAGAAAAAGAAATAAAAGATTCCATTGAATATGAATTTTAATATAAAACTATTCAAGTTTAGCTTTAAGATTTAAAGTATCATTATGTGGAAACAGAAATTGAAAATTTGCGGTATTAATCTGGCGGCATATATTGTGGTTCTCATTATCATGGCTATGTTGTCCGTTTGCTCCCGATTGTACGGGCAAGAAAAACCAATGTTGTCCCCTGAACATACCAAACGGATTGCACCGGGCATTGACACCACCAAACTGCCGTCTTTTGAATATGGAAAGTCATTTCTGTCTCCACATTTTGGTATCATTCACAAGAAGCCTGAAATGCTTTTGAATTTTCGCCCTGATTACACGTTAGGAATCCCTGTTGACCGTTCATCCTTACATAAAGGCGAATATCGCGTTGGCGGAGTTATTCATCGGTTTGACAAGGTGAATGTTTGGGGTCGTGGCAGACAGGAGAACATCATAGGAGTTGGCGTATCGAACTATGCTGAAGTTAAAACGGCATATTCTCCAAACGAGAGATGGAAATTGGGCATAAGCCTCTATGCGCACAAACTGAGTATTCCTCGTTCGAGTAGCAATACATTCGGGATGGGAGCCGATGTTTCCTATAAATTCTATCCCAAAACATCGCTTCATCTCTTTGGTACATACTATCTGTTGGATATGAAACCGAAGAGGTGTTTAGACGGCTATCATTATGGCGGTTATCTGTCTTTTGATTTGGCAGAACGATGGTCAATGGATGTGGGCATGAGACGTTATGGAAACAACTTGTTCCACCAGCAATGGACTGTGCCGATTATACGTCCGTCGTATAAGCATAACGGCAGCGAAATAAACGCTGATTTTGGTGGGATGTTCCAGCAAATCCTGAAAGGTTTATTCTTTAATCATTGACAAGTATGAAACAGAAAAAAAGCAAAATAACGATTATTGCAGTATGGATTCTGCTATGCGGGTGCGTGGTATGTATGAGTTCGTGCAGCCATTTGCTATACAATCCGTCCAACAAGGCAGAACAAGTGACGGTGACTATTAAACAGCCCATAAAATAAAGTTCATATGATTATGTGATAATCTAAAACAAGATTGCAAAACCCGTAAGAAAGTTATTTCAAATAATGAATACGGCGTTTCGGATGCTGTTTTCGCCGTTTTAGATAAAATGTAATTGAAGAGCTTACACTGAAGTACTACTTTTGTTTTGCAATTGCATAAAAGAGCGTTCAACAAAACAACAAGGTTTAAAAAAAAGAACAATGAAAAAAGTAAAATTTATCAAATTCACTATGGCGTTTTTCGCCTGTGTTCTTGCAGTAACCATGGGTTCCTGCGATAAGAACGATGACCCCAAAGTTCCAGATCTCAAGTGCACCCCTTCTAAGGTAGAAGTGGCTCCCGGTAAAACAGCAACGGTGACTGTAAGCGGTGGCACGGCTCCATTTACAGTGACCTCAAGTGATAGCAAGATTGCAACAGCTAAAGCAGACAAGAACACTATTACAATTACCGGTGTCAAAAATGGTACAGCGACCATACTCATCTCCGACTCAAAGAAACTTACAGGAAAGGTTCCTGTGATGGTCAAAGATATGGCATCCGAACTTGATTTCGATAAAAAGTCTATATCCGTAACTGCCGGGAAGGAAGAGACTGTCACTGTAAAAGGTGGTTCCGCTCCTTTTACAGCAACCGCCAAGGACACGAAAATTGCCACAGTCACAATCAAAGATGGAAAGATTATTATCAAAGGTGTCAAGGCTGGCAGCACTTCAGTAACTGTTACTGATAAGGATAAGAAAGCTGGAACTATTTCAGTTACAGTAAAATAAAGTGTTAAAAATCCTATTGGGAAGGAAGAAGAAACGCATGTATTTTTTCCCTCCAATAGGATTGTTATGTATTATGGTTTGCTAACAAAAATGAATGGAGTAATGGGATATCGAAAAAGGAGTCGTATTGACAATTGTCTTTTTATTAGTTATTTGCATGACAAATTGCCGTTCATGCTGCTACGGATAAGGGTCAGTAATAATTTTGGAGATAAACACGAATTATATAAGACCCCGTTATTGTATCCTTACCTAAGTTTTGGATATACTATTAAATAACGTCAATAGTTCAAAATGGAAAATCCACTTCCTTTGAAACTCATAGAAGAGCAAGAGTTATTTGAAAAACTGTTGGAACTTCTGGTTTTATCAACGCATTCTCCCAAAGGCCGATTTTCAAAAGATAATAGTTACATTATATTTAAGAAAAAGATGGAAACAACAAAAGATGGGAACACTGTAAAATTGGTATTGCCTTTCCCTCATTTTTTGTGGATACTTGCCAACCAACCTGAGATCCTCAAAGGAAAAGCAAATAAAGTCAATAAAAACGGAGATAATAAGTAATATTGACATACTGTGAGGCGTTGTCTTTATTCAGATCATCATGTTGCCCCAAATTAATTATTAATGACTGCATTTACATGTGGGCTCGGTGTATTCACTTCATCCTTATGTTTTCTGAAAATTATTATGAAGTGGGATAATCTTGCGTTTTATCTGGGGATAAATTACTGGAATGCAAACATTAATGGCAGCAGTAAATGGGGAAAGAATATGGCTGACAATCGGATACGGTTCGTTATTTTGATAACATAAATATTTTGGCAAAAATGCATAGTAAGAAATCAAATATTGGCATGGCGGCAAAGGCATTCCTGCTAACAGCTATAGGATTACCTATGGGGGTAAGTGCACAGGGGATAATCGAGGAAAAGGCAGATACGATAGTTGTTTATCCGACACAGCACCTTGAGGAGGTTGTCATCGTGCATCAGGTCCCGATAGTCAAACTAAAAACCGACAAGGTGACTTATCAGGTGAGTAATGATGTGGAGTCAAAGACACGCAGTGTATTGGACATACTGCGCAAGGTTCCTATGGTAACCGTGGACGGACGAAACAATATCATGGTAAACGGCTCCGCACAGTTCAAGGTTTATGTGGATGGAAGATTGAGTACTGTCATCACTCGCAATCCAAAACAGACGTTACGCAGTATGCCTGCCAGTCACGTGAAGAACATTGAAGTTATCACCAATCCAGGTGCCCAGTATGATGCAGAGGGAACTGGAGGTGTCCTTTGCATCACCACCAAGAAAGGTGGAGCCAAACAAGCATTGGCATTAGAAGACGACGGGTATGACGGAGCCACAAGTGGCTCCGTACACCTTCTGACAGGTATTCTGAGCAACGGAGTTGACGCCAGTCTCTCCGGTCAACAAGGCAAATGGTCGTATGACGTAAATTTGAACGGAGAATATATGTATTCAACGGGTACCATTGTAGAATCGGAGGTGACCGGCAACGGGACACGTCAATGGATGCGACAAAAGTCCTCATCAAAGATGCCATTCTCAATGGGCGAAGTTGGTGTGGGATACGAGATTGATTCCGTCCAATCACTCCATGTTTCCATGTCCACGACTTGGTTTGCCACAAAAGAAAAGAGCCGTCCCTCCTATCTTTACTCAGGCGGTATGTGGGGACAGGAGATGACTTTCAGTGGTAGTCAGAAGATGAATATGAACGAGATTTCGGTAGATGGAGGCATCGATTACCAACGTCAGTGGGGTGACAGGGGCAGGCTGTTTGCGAGTTATCAGATAAGCCATGCTCCCAACCGGAATGATACCGAGAACAGATACGATGGTCTTGACACCTCCTTGCACCCCGAAATCACTTCCACTGTGAAGGACATCCGTACAGAAATTTGTGACCGCACCACACAACACCACCTATCCACCGACCTTACCATTCCGCTTACCCGGCATCAACAGCTCAACACCGGTGTGAAGTTCTCCTTCGACCGTGGAGAGAGTCAGGCTACCGAAATGCGCTTTTTGAATGGCGGTTTCGTGGAACAAAAGGCGGCTGCCATGCACTACCGACAATCTCAAAACATAGCCGCCCTGTATGCCGAATGGGAGGCTCAATGGGGATGGCTGGGCTTGAAGGAGGGCCTTCGCTATGAACATACCTGGCAGAAATCACGCTATCTGAAGGGAGAAGGGAGTAAATTCTCGCTTCACTATGGCGACCTCGTACCATCCGTATCTCTTACTGCCAAAGCTAAGGAGAACAGCACATTTGGCGTGAGCTACACCATGCGTATACGTCGGCCAAGAATCAATGAACTCGACCCATACGTCAATAAGTCCGACCCTACCCAGCTTTCGTATGGCAATCCCAACCTGAAAGCACAACATCTAAATAATCTGGCTATTGTACATACGTTGAGGGCAAATACGTTAGCAATGCGAATCAGCCTCAATCATTCATGGAGTAACGATGGTATTGTCCGGTATTCATCAATGAAGGACGGGCGTATAAATACCACCTTTGGCAATATAGCCAGAAATCGCAAGACATCGCTGAATGCTTATGCCTCATGGAATGCGACACGTTCAACCCGCTTGATGCTGAATGGAGAGGTGGGCTATAGTGACATGCGAAGCCGGGAGATTGATGCCCGCAACTATGGTTGGCATGGCAACCTGAATCTGGGGTGGCAACAGAATCTGCCTTGGCAGTTGAAATGGAGCAGTAATCTGGAATGGATGTCGCGTCGGTACTCTCTCCAAGGTTACGATTCGGGTATGATGATGATAAGCGCAACACTCGCACGTTCTTTCCTCAATGACAAACTGGATGTGGCTATCAGTGGCATGAGCGGTTTAGGTCATGGTGGTAAAATGTATTGGGAGTCGGTATCCCGCACCAAGGATTTCACGAATATATCACGATTCATTGAACCCATGCAGGACATCACCATAGGTATCACTTATACGTTTGATGGAAAAAGTAGGAAATATACAGAAAACCGTATCGGATTCATTTGAAATGGGGGACAGTCGTATCGTAAAACAGCAGACAAAACGAAGAGGAAAATGATGAATCGTATTTAGCATGAATGCAACTGTCCGGACTGTTCTGAGAGCAGCCAAGGTTGAAGTAATTGATGGTGATATATTTTATCTTATGAAACAAGATATTATCGTTCTCTGTGTAGTGAAAAATAATTAGGAAGAATCGCTAAACTGAATTAGCCAATGACTGTTGGTAAACAAGAAAGGGATGTCACGGACAACAAGATGCTGTCCGTCATTCCAGTAGCAGGAATATTTTTCAAGTTTCTCCTGTTCAATGCAATATGGTGTTATTACACCACCTTTACACCTTTTTCATGCTGGGAATCGTATGCCACTGCTTTTGTGGCAACCCTTCTGTTGTCTGTCCCTTATATATTGACAAGGCATATTGCGGCAGGCGTGCTTGTCATGTCTGTGCTGGATATATGGATGGTTGCCAACCTGATGTATTACCGTACCTATTTTTCAGCCATTCCTCTGTCAAGTTATATGTTGGCGGGAAATCTTGCAGACTTCCTGCCAAGCGTGACCGCTTCGTTACGATGGTGTGATTTATTGTTCCCAATTTCGACAGTCGTCACCGTATTCCTTACATTTCGGATAGGTTGCCGGCAGAAAATCACATTGCGATTTAGCAGACGGACATATTTCGTATTGCTGATTTTTTCATGTGCCCTGTTAAGTATCAATTTATCCGTCCGGGGAGGTTTCATTGCGATATACAGGGCATTGAGGTCATCCGCACATCAACACGCCAGTGGCCCGCCACTCTACACGCTGTTCGGCACACTTTATTTTGATTATGCGGAGGAGTTGCCCGAACTTACAGAAGAACAGGAGCGTGAGATTCATACCTGGCTCTCCGGGAGACCGCCGCTTGTTCCCGTACCGGACATTGAATGCAGGGACAACAGCATCCTTATTTTGGCTGAATCACTGGAAAGTTGGGTGTTGAATCTTACGGTCGAAAATCAGGAAATCACACCTTACCTTAACAAGCTCCTCAAAGAGCCATCCACGCTGTATGCGCCCCATGTGCTAACACAAGTCAACGGAGGGCGTTCCATTGACGCCCAGTTGCTTATGCTTGCCGGTCTGTTGCCATTGCAGACCGGCGCATACAGTTGCCGTTTCCCTTTCAATACATACCACACTTTGCCCAAAGCTATGAAGGAGCTGAAAGGCACACGGAACTATCTTCTCACGGTGGACAAGACAAAGACATGGAACCAAGGAGCAGTGGCACGGAGTTTCGGGATAGACACAATTATCTCTTATCCCGATTTCCGAATGACGGAAACATTCGGAAATCGGAAGCGACTGGGTGACAGGGCTTTTTTTGCCCAATGTAGGGAAAAGATTGAAAAAGGAGAAGTTTGGCACTCCGGTGAAAACGTATTTATCCAGATGGTCACTTATTCCGGTCATTCACCGTTCAAGATGCCCGAATCGCTTAAAACCGTTCATTTCTCTAATCGGGTTCCCGAAATCATGGCAGACTATATGACCGTAGCGCATTATACAGACGAAGCTATCGGGAAATTCGTGGAATATCTGAAAACCCGTCCCGAATATGAACGTACAATGGTTGTGATAACCGGTGACCACGAGGGCTTGGCAGACCACCGGAAAGAACTGTGCCATACAAAGGCCGGGAAAGGAATAATTTCTGAAGACGAGTTCACTCCATTCATAGTATTGAACTCTCCTGTGCCGATGCACTATCTCAAAGTTATGGGACAGATTGACATATATCCTACACTTCTAAACTTGCTTGGTCTGGAAAAATTCCGATGGAGCGGTATTGGTCAAAGCATTCTTGACCCTCGGAAGCCGGGCATTGCTATTAGTCCGAAAAGAAAAATAGACGGTGACACCTTGCATATATCTGCGGATGAACTTTTACGGATGCAGCAATCTCAAGTAATCTCTGACCGGATAATACGATTCGATAAACTGAAAGATCTACGATAGCCGATACTTCGGAAGTCATTTTTGTTGTTTCAGGCGTGTTTTTCTCTGTTTCGATTGTATTCCGATTGTTACGACCTCGGATACGAAATATTTTTGCACCAGAAAACATGAATAACATGATTATCGAAACGATTAAACGGCTGTCAATAGATATGTTCATTGCAATCATGGCGATTGAAGCAATTGTCATTGCGGCAATCGCTTTGTCGCTTTTGATTGGTATGTTTTGCAAATAATCCCACAAGACATGGAGCAAAAGGAAATATATATCGAAACCGAACGAATTATCATTCGAAATTTCAAGCAGAAGGATGCCGAAGGATTGTTGGAGTATCTTTCTAATCCTCGTGTGAATTGCTTTGCCGGAGACCGCCTTTGTTCCGAAGAGGCGGCATGGGCATATATGCAGTATTCCCCGAAAGACATGCTGCGCTATGCGGTGAGTCTGAAAAAAGATGACTTTATTATCGGTGACGTGTTTGCTTTGCGTGAGAATGAGGACACTTATAATGTGGGGTGGCATTTCAACAAACGTTTTGAAGGCAAAGGATTCGCTTGTGAAGCGGCTACCGGATTGTTGGATTATCTTTTTCGGGAGGCGGGCGCACGGCGTATCTATGGATTTGTGGAAGATGACAATATCCGTTCCAAACGCTTATGCGAACGTCTTGGTATGCGCCGCGAAGGATGTTTCAAAGAGTTTGTGACATTCGTAAACAATCCTGACGGCTCCCCCAAATATGAAGATACCTGTGTTTATGCCATTCTCGAAAAAGAGTGGAATACCATCCGTCAGTGGTGACACACCAAACCTATTATGAATTAATACAAAACAAGAAGAAAATATGAACAAGCAATTCATTATCACGAATTTCGCCGCATTTGCCCTCATGCTATTCCTGCCGACCGGATGCAGGCAGGCGGACGGCAAGCAGGATGCGGTGCAGAGTTATCGGGTCATAAAGGTCGCGGCAAGTCCGGTGGAAATCTCCGAGTCCTATTCCGCCGCCATACGCGGACGGCAGGATGTGGACATCATGCCTCAAATATCAGGGCGCATCATCCGGCTGTGCGTGAAAGAGGGTGAACGGGTGAAAACCGGACAAGTATTGGCAGTAATCGACCAAGCTCCCTATCTGGCCGCATTGCGTACGGCATCGGCAAATGTCAGCGCGGCACAGGCAAAAGCGGAAACGGCACGAATCGAGCTGCAGGGCAAGCAGGCGTTGTTTGACGAGAAGGTCATATCCGACTACGATCTTTCTCTCGCCCGGAACCAACTGGCAGTGTCGCTTGCCGAACTCGAACAGGCAAAGGCACAAGAAGCGGATGCACGCAACAATCTCTCCTATACGGAAATCAAAAGTCCGAGCAACGGAGTGGTAGGTACATTGCCCTATCGTATCGGTGCGCTTGTCGGCCCCAATATGGCGCAGCCTTTCACGGTCGTGTCCGACAATGCGGAGATGTATGCCTATTTCTCCATTTCGGAGAATATGCTACGGCGATATTCGGCTCGCTATGACTCGATTGACAGCATGATAGCCGGAACGCCGGAAGTGCGCCTGCAACTCAACGACGGCAGCCTGTACAAGGCGAAAGGACATATCGAAACCGTAAGCGGTGTGGTGGACCCTGTTACCGGAACGGTACAAATCAAAGCCCTGTTCCCCAATCCCGACCGCGAACTGTTGAGTGGCAGCATCGGCAATGTCATCCTTCAAAATCCGAAAACGGAGGCCGTAACCATCCCCATGACCGCCACCGTGGAACTGCAAGACAAGACTATCGCTTACCGTCTGAAAAACGGACAGGCGGAAGCTGCCTATCTCACGGTGGACCGCCTGAACGACGGCAACCGGTTTATCGTAAGAGAAGGGCTCTCGGTCGGTGACACCATTGTCGCCGAAGGCGTGGGGCTGGTGAGAGAAGGCATGAGCATAACCCCTAAAAACGAACCGAAATGAACCTGCGATTTTTTATAGACCGCCCGGTGTTTTCGGGCGTTATCTCGGTGGTGATCGTACTGTTGGGCATGATTTCCATGCTTTCCTTGCCGGTGGAACAATACCCCGACATCGCACCTCCGACCATCAACGTATTCGCAACCTATCCTGGAGCAAACGCTGAAACTGTGCAGAAGGCAGTGATAACCCCTCTGGAAGAAGCCATCAACGGCGTGGAAGACATGACCTATATGACTTCCACGGCATCGAATACGGGCGATGCTTCCATCAACATCTATTTCAAGCAGGGAACCAACGCGGACATGGCGGCGGTAAACGTGCAGAACCGCGTGAACGGCGCGCTGAGCCAGCTTCCGGCGGAAGCCACCAAGACCGGTGTCACCACTGAAAAGCAGCAGAATGCCGAACTGATGACTTTCGCGCTCTATTCGCCCGATGACCGCTTCGACCAGACCTTCCTGAACAATTACGTGAAAATCAATGTCGAGCCGAGGCTGAAACGTATCAGCGGCGTGGGAAAGGCACAGTTGTTCGGTTCCAACTACAGCATGCGACTTTGGCTGCGTCCCGACAAGATGGCGCAATACGGGCTTATCCCCGATGACATCTCTGCCGTACTTGCACGACAGAACATCGAGGCCGCCACCGGCTCCTTCGGTGCCAATCATCCTACCGCCAATGAATACACGATGAAATACCGCGGACGCTTGTCCGGCGCGGAAGAGTTCGGTGAGTTGGTCGTTAAGTCACTACCGGGCGGCAATGTGCTTCGGTTGAAAGAGGTTGCGGATGTGGAACTGGGCGATGAATCCTACAACTACTCCTCCGAGGTGAACGGACATCCGGCAGCCATGATGCTCATCAACCAGAAAGCCGGGTCCAATGCTTCAAGTACCATCAAGGAGATTCACGAAGTGCTTGACGACCTTAGCCGGGACTTGCCCGAAGGGACGGAATTCGTGGTGCTTACCGACACCAACAAGTTTCTGTATGCCTCCATCCACTCAGTCCTTCGCACCTTATTGGAAGCGATACTTCTGGTCATCGTGGTGGTGTATGTGTTCTTGCAGGACATCAAGTCAACGCTTATCCCTACCATATCCATCTTCGTTTCCATCATCGGCACATTCGCCGTGATGTCCATGATTGGATTCTCCATCAACCTGCTCACCCTTTTCGCGCTTGTGCTTGCCATCGGAACCGTGGTCGATGATGCCATCGTGGTGGTGGAAGCGGTGCAGGCGAAGTTCGATGAGGGCTATCAATCAGCAGTTCTCGCGGCTGATGATGCCATGAAAGGCGTTTCGTCGGCTATCCTGACCTCTACCATAATCTTTATGGCAGTGTTTTTCCCCGTAGCCATGATGGGCGGGACTTCGGGAGCGTTCTACACGCAGTTCGGTATCACGATGGCTGTTGCCGTGGGAATCTCGGCAGTCAATGCCTTCACACTCTCACCGGCACTTTGCGCGCTGCTGCTGAAACCCTATATCGATGAGCAGGGCAACACTAAGAACAATTTTGCAGCCCGTTTCCGTAAAGCGTTCAATGCCGTCTTCGACAGTCTGAGCCGACGCTATGTACGTGGAGTGATGTTCATTATCCATCGCCGATGGCTGTTGTGGAGCATCATAGGCATTTCTTTCGGGTTGCTGGTGCTGCTGGTCAATGTCACAAAGACGGGACTTATTCCCGAAGAGGACACCGGGACGGTCATGGTGAGCATGAACACGAAGCCCGGCACATCCATGGCTCAGACAAGTAAGGTGATGGAGCGTATCAACAGCCGTCTCGACAGCATCGGCGAGATTGAATACAGCGGTGCGGTAGCCGGTTTCTCTTTCAGCGGTTCCGGTCCCTCGCAGGCGATGTATTTCGTGACACTCAAAGACTGGGAGGATCGTAAGGGAGAGGGGCAGTCGGTGAATGATGTCATCGGAAAGATTTATGCCGCCACTTCAGATATTCCCGATGCCACGGTGTTCGCCATGTCGCCTCCGATGATTGCCGGGTACGGCATGGGAAACGGTTTCGAGCTTTATTTGCAGGACAAGGCGGGCGGAAACATCGCCGCTTTCAAGGAAGAGGCGGACAAGTTTGTCGAAGCCTTGTCGCAACGACCCGAAATCGGCGAAGTCTATTCCTCCTTTGCCACGGACTATCCGCAATACTGGGTGGATATCGATGCCGCCAAATGTGAGCAGTCGGGTGTGTCGCCCGCAGATGTGCTTTCCACATTGTCGGGCTATTATACCGGACAATATGTTTCCGACTTTAACCGGTTCTCCAAGCTCTACCATGTGACCATGCAGGCTCCGGCGGAATATCGTGTGAATGCGGAATCCCTGCACCACATGTATGTGCGCGCCTCCGATGGCGGCATGTCGCCTTTGAGCCGGTTCGTGCGCCTGACCAAGACCAACGGCCCGTCAGACCTCACCCGTTTCAACCTGTTCAACGCCATCTCGATTAGCGGGTCGCCGGCGCAGGGTTACAGTTCAGGGCAGGTGCTCGAAGCCATCGGCGAGACGGCACGTGAAGTGCTTCCGTCAAATTACACATACGAGTTTGGCGGCATTTCGCGTGAGGAAAGCAAGACGACCAACAATGCCACGCTTATATTCCTGCTCTGCATGGTTCTGGTCTATCTGATTCTGTGCGCCTTGTATGAGAGCGTGTTCATACCCTTCGCGGTTCTGTTGTCGGTGCCTTGCGGACTAATGGGCAGTTTCCTGTTTGCGTGGCTCTTCGGTCTGGAGAACAACATCTACATGCAGACCGGATTAATCATGATTATCGGCCTGCTTGCCAAGACCGCCATCCTGCTTACCGAATACGCCGGCAAGCGGCGGTCGGAAGGCATGACGCTGGCACAGGCAGCATACAGTGCGGCAAAAGTCCGCCTGCGCCCTATATTGATGACTGTGCTGTCCATGGTGTTCGGTCTTGTCCCGCTGATGATGGCGCACGGAGTGGGTGCCAACGGCAGCCGTTCGCTTGCCACAGGTGTAATCGGTGGAATGATTGTCGGTACTTTGGCTCTGTTGTTCCTTGTGCCGTCATTGTTTATTGTATTCCAATATATTCAAGAACGTGTTAAGCATAATTAAATGAAGAAGACAGTAATATATATCATATTGTCAGGATGGATGTTTGCCGGTTGTGGCACATACAGCCGGTATCATCGTCCTGACCTCTCAACGGAGAATCTGTATCGGGACGTACCGGCGGACATTGATACAACGACCATCGCGTCCCTGTCGTGGCGGGAAATGTTTACCGACCCGAAACTCCAGTCCTTGATTGAAACCGGACTTGAACGGAACACAGACCTCAATGTGGCACGGTTACGCGTGGAAGCGACAGAAGCCGTCCTGATGACTGCCAGACTATCATATCTTCCATCACTGGGACTGACTGCCGAAGGTAATGCCAATAAACATGACGGAGCAACGGCAAAGACATATAATGTGGGAGCGTCGGCAAGCTGGGAACTGGACATCTTCGGCAAACTTACGGCGGCAAAGCGTGGTGCAGCCGCCGCGTTACAAGGAAGCCGTGCCTACCGGCAGGCCGTACAGACACAGCTTGTCGCCACTATTGCAGACAGTTACTACACCCTTGCCATGCTTGACGCACAAATGGCAATAAGTAACCGGACTTTGGAGAACTGGCGGACTACCGTACGTACTCTTGAAGCGTTGAAAAAAGTGGGGAAATCAAACGAAGCCGGCGTATTGCAGGCAAAGGCGAACGTGATGCGACTCGAAGCATCCCTGTTATCCATACGCAAGAGTATTTCCGAAACAGAAAATGCCCTGTCTGCGATACTTGCCATGCCGTCACACTCGATTGGACGAAGTAATCTGGCCGAGGCTGCTTTCCCCGATACTGTCTCGATTGGAGTCCCTTTGCAACTGCTTTCCAACCGTCCCGACGTGCGTCAGGCTGAAATGGAACTGGCGCAGGCGTTCTACGCCACCAATGCGGCTCGTGCCGCCTTCTATCCCAATATTACCCTCTCGGGGACTCTTGGATGGACTAATAACGGCGGTGGCGTAATCGTAAATCCCGGACAATGGTTGCTCAATGCCATCGGTTCCCTGACACAGCCCTTATTCAACCGGGGCACAAACATCGCCAACTTGAAGATAGCCAAAAGCCGTCAGGAAGAAGCCAAACTGTTGTTCCGGCAATCATTGCTGAACGCTGGAAAAGAAGTGAACGATGCTCTGACTGCATGGCAGACGGCAAAATCGCAAATTGAAATCAATGCTCGACAGGTTGAAACATTATGCGATGCTGTGCGAAAGACAGAATCGCTTATGCGTCATTCCAATGCCACCTATCTGGAAGTGTTGACCGCCCAACAGTCTCTTCTCGAAGCGGAAGTGCAACAGCTACAAACTCGTTTTGAACGCATACAAAGTGTAATCAAACTTTATCATGTGTTGGGAGGAGGAATGTAACTGCAATAAATAGAAAAATTTGAAATTATTATTAGTGTTATTCATCTCGGATATTTTTCGTGATTCTGCCGCATGTAGATATTGTACGAAAGCAATATTTGGATTGTAAAATATCAAGCCAATGAAAATACTTTTGCAGCATAAAATATTTATAGGATACTTTCTTTTAATGGCGATCATTGGCAGCATGGTCGCTATTGTTCTGCACGAGCGTAGTCGTGTACAGAAAATAGAGAATGAATCAATCGCTATTTTTCAAACCCAGCACAATATCAATACCACACACCGCTATGTGACCACGTTAGTAACTTATGGTGAATCCGTCATGGTATGGAATGATGAGGATTCTGGGGCTTACCGGGAACGACGTGTACGGACTGATTCCATGCTGCAAACATTACGTACACAATGTAAGGATTTCATACAACCCGAACAGATAGATTCTCTTCGTACATTGTTAGCAGCTAAAGAAGACCATCTGTTTCAAATAATGGAAGCGACCCGAGAACAAAAGAAAACGGATAGCCTTCTATTTCATCAAAAACCGACTGTAACGACACAGACAACCACCCGGACCGTTACCCGAAAGAAGAAAGGTATCGCCGGATTCTTCGGTGGCAAGGAAACCGTACAGATGCCGGTTGTTACAACCAGGCAAACCGCACCGGATAAGGAACTGATCTCGTTGTTGAATAAACGGAAACGGGACATAGAAACTTATACGGACAGCCTGCGGTTGTGCAATAGGGAACTCAACCGGAAATTGCGTTTACTTATTACAAGTCTGGATGAGCAGACATGGAACGCCTTCAGGAGCAAGGAAGAGCGTCTGAAAGCTTCCTACGAACATTCGACTTTGGTCATTACCGGCTTGATTATATTCTCAATCATCCTGTTGTTCATTTCGTATCTTGTCATACAACGGGATATTAAGGTCAAGGCAAAAAACAGGAAGCATCTGGAAGAAACGATAGAGCAGAACATCGCGCTGTTAGAAATGCGGAAGAATATCATCCTGACAATCTCTCATGACATCCGCGCCCCTCTGAACGTAATCAGCGGCAGTGCGGAACTTGCCGTGGATACCCGTGAAAAGAAACGCAGGAACACGCACCTGAACAACATCAGGATCGTGTGCCGGCACGTTGTACACCTGCTTAACAACCTGCTGGACGTGTACCGCCTGAACGAGGCCAAGGAAACCCGCAACGATGTGCCGTTCAACCTGAATGCCCTGTTGGAACGCATTGCCTTCGGCTTCTCCCACGTAATCAATAACAAAGGCATCCTATTCAATCACGATTTTACCGGTACCGATGTCAAGCTTTGCGGTGACGTGGACCGTATCGAACAGATTCTGGACAACCTGCTTAGCAATGCCGTCAAATTTACAGAAACCGGCACAATCAGCTTGAATGCTCGTTATAACAAAGGGGAGTTGGTGTTGGAAATCAAGGATACCGGCATAGGCATGAGTGAAGATGCGCTTTTACGTATCTTCCGCCCGTTTGAACGATTGGGTTCCGTCAGAAACGCGGAGGGTTTCGGATTGGGCCTGCCGATAACAAAAGGTCTTGTCAACCTGCTTGGCGGGACAATAGACGTGACGAGCGGCATTGACCAGGGTAGCACGTTCCGTGTTACACTTCCATTGAAAACCACGGATGAAACGGTAGAGAGCGAGAACTTGATAATTCCACATCCGGCACATTTGCCTCGGAATGTACTTGTCATTGATGACGACACGATGCTGTTGAATGTGATAAAGGAAATGCTGGAGCGTAACGGGATGAATTGTACTACCTGCGTAACCTCCAAGGACGTGGTCAAGGCGATGCGGGGCAAGGATTATGACCTGCTGCTTTCCGACATTCAAATGCCGGGTACCAACGGTATTGATTTATTAACCCTATTGCGCAACTCGAACATCGGAAACTCCCGTACCATCCCTATTGTAGCCATGACCGCACGCGGAGACAGGGACAAGGAAGCTTTTCTCCATGCCGGATTTACGGACTACATCTATAAACCGTTTTCATCCTCGGAACTGCTCGGCCTGCTTTCGAGGATGAAGACAGACAGGCGGGAGAAAAAACCGGAGGTTGATTTCAGTTTGGTCCTTTCAGAGGTCAATGACAAGCACAAGGCACTGCTTTCTCTTATATCCCAATCAGAGAAAGACCGAGAAGAACTTGATGCCGCCATGAAAAACGGCGACAGGCATAAGTTGCGTGAAATCACCCACCGTATGCAACCGATGTGGGAGTTCCTACGGATGGAAGAGCCCCTGCTGGCTTACCGTGCTTTGTTGAAAGACAGTAAAACAAGCGATAAAGAGTTAAAAGAATATACCCGGCAGATAATAGACAGCACCGCCATGCTCATCAAGGCGGCGGAAGCCGAGATAAAAAGACTGACAAATGAAACGGAAGATACTGATAGTTGAAGACAACGTGGGGCTGTCGCAAATACAGAAAGACTGGCTTTCCCGGGCCGGTTATGACGCTGTGACAGCCATGAGCGAGCCGATAGCCCGCTCGTTGATACGCAAAACGCAGTTCGACCTTATATTGTCGGACGTGCGTTTGCCGGAAGGCGACGGCATTTCCCTGTTGGAATGGTTGCGCAAGGAGAAGAAAGACATCCCGTTCATCATAACGACCGAATTCGTTTCCGTCCCGGACGTTGTGCGTACCATCAAACTGGGAGCCAGGGACTACCTGCCCAAACCGGTACACCGGGAACATCTGTTGGAACTGGCGGAAGATGTGTTCCACCCGGTAGCCACCGTGAGAAAGCAGGAACGGCAGTTGTTCCGCCGTATAAGTCCCATGATCCTGAAAGTGGAGAAATTCGCCAGACTGGTCGCCCCGTCCGATATGTCCGTGATGATACTCGGGGCCAACGGGACCGGCAAGGAGTCGGTGGCGCAGACCATCCATGACAACAGCGAACGGTATGGCAAGCCTTTTGTCGCCGTAAACTGCGGCGCATTGCCACGCGAGCTGGCAGTCTCGCTGTTCTTCGGGCATGAGAAAGGCGCGTTCACCGGGGCGGACACGGCAAAGACCGGATATTTTGACCTGGCGAAAGGCGGTACGCTGTTCCTTGACGAGATAGGCACGATGCCGCATGAAATCCAATCCATGCTGTTACGAGTATTGCAGGAGAATGTATATACCCCGATAGGAAGCGGCAGGGAACGGATTTCGGATGTCAGGGTCATTTCCGCGACAAACGAGAATATGGAACAGGCCATCAAGGAGGGACGGTTCAGGGAAGACCTTTACCATCGTCTGAACGAGTTTGAGATCCGGCAGCCCTCCCTGGAGGAATGCCCGGAAGATATCATTCCGTTGGCGGAGTTTTTCCGTGAACGTTTCTCGAAAGAACTGAAAAGGACTACGCAAGGATTTACCGAAGAGACCAAACAGAGGATGCTTGCCTACCGGTGGCCGGGCAACGTGCGTGAACTCCGAAACCGTGTCAAGCGTGCCGTACTGGTCTCTGAGTCTCCGATGCTTGACGTGGACGGATTGGAAACAATTGTTTGTGTATGTAGAAATGAGGAAACAGACACACTTGCAATCCTGCCTCTGAAAGGTGAAGCATTTGAGAAAGAAAGCATTATCAGGGCTCTCAAAGCCTGCAACGGTCACCGGGAACAAGCGGCTGGAATGCTGAACATCAACCCGGCAACACTGTACAGGAAGATGAAGAAATACGGGCTGAAATGAATTTAACGACTAAAAATAGTGCAAATGTCACTGAATATGTGTACTTTTGCACTTAAATAGCAAAAAATGCGGCGTACTGTCTAACGGGCAGTCGCTGTTTATATATAGACATAAGACCGCAAGCGTCCTAATGGGAATCTGGTAAATTTAGTTATATCTCAAAATTTCACATCATAATATCTTGTAAATTAATAGTTTATATTGTGATGTGTTTTTATCAAGAAACAAATTAGGAACAGAAACACGAATTATCTTATTTTCTTGTTTTTTTGTTTGCACTACCTTTCTTTCTCTTCACTTGTTCGTACTTTGAGTATTTTTCCAAGTCTTTTCACACGATTTTCATCCTCTCGCCAAGAGTGATTGTTGCAGTCATCTATGGATGAATAACCACAGCCAAAAGAAAAAAGGACAAATCTCTGTTTCTTTCAAGGAACATTGTTTTTTGCAAAGGTAACCATTTCCCTCAAAACACCTATACAGGCAGTCCAATATATCTGCCTATATTTAGTTTACTTTAGTTTAGCATATATATAAGCTAATAGACTAAACTAAACCTTTACCGAAGTTCTCCCCCTTACTTTTATATTCACAGTCAAAAGAGAAGATAATCGCACCGATATTTTCTTTTTTCGCTGCATCCCAATTTTACGGAAGTTCCTTTTATCGTAACTTCTGCCATAGGCATTCTATCCTCGCATCCCAACTTTCGGTCTGCCTGATGAGAATTGTGTCGCAAAGGTACTTGTCATGTCTTTCTTGTATTCAAGGTCACAGCCTGACGGTTCCCGACAAAATCTCCACGCTCCGCTTTGCAGAGGTCGTATTTGGTCGTGAAACCCTGCATAAAGAGCCATAACACCTTTTGAGGCGACATAATTTTCAATCAAGCCCGAAAGTAGCTGAAATGCTAAAAGAGGGAAAATAAAAAACTTAAAACTTAGGATTATGGCAAACTATGCAACAAACATTTTCTACGCAAGGACGGAAAACAAAGCAGACCTCGACAAGATAGAGGCATTCTTGGATGACACTTTCGACGGCTTTGTCAATAGACACAGCGATAGCGTGGATGCGGAGTTTACCTCTCGTTGGGTTTATCCGGAAGAAGAAATCGACAGACTGATAGCTTCGTTGGAAGCCAAAGACAAAACTTATATCAAAATTCTGTCCTACGAATTTACAGACGAATACGTGAGCTTCAGAATCTTCTCACAGGGGAAATGGGATATCAAGTTGTAACCGTAAAATGACATGACTTATGTACGAATACGAAGAAAATAGCGAAATTATAGGTGCGCACTGCACCTTGCTTACCCCCTATAAAGGCTACTCTGAGGGAACAGTTGTCGGCGACTTCGGCAATAAAATAGTGGTGCGTCTTAGTAGTGGCAAAGAGGTGGTCGAGTATCGTGATGAAGTGATTATTTACGATTAAATACAAGAGCGATGCAGCAGATAGCAATGAAATTCGTCCAATGGGACGTACCCGAATTAGAGAAGCTGAAAGACAGCAGGGTTTACCAGTTACGGGAACAACTTGATAACGGAGACAAGTTGAGCCGTGAAGACAAGAACTGGATTACCCGAAACGTGAAAGAGTGCATCCATTTCAAAAGAGGTATCGCATTGATGGGCTACTTCTTTGATTTCTCCGATGTTCTCAAACGATATTTCGTAAAACAGCACGGACATATCGCCGAGTATTACGCCATTGACAAAACAGCGTTGCGCTCTGTCCTGTATGGTCGAATAGAAGACATAGTAGAAGTAGAATTAAAATCAAAGAAACATGAAAGCAACGATTGAGCATAGCTTTTGTCCTTATTGTGACGAGGTAACAGAACTCTACTTCCGTATCATCAACACGATTCTTTTCTCAACCGATGAAGCGGAACTGCGTACCGGCATGGAACGCCTACAAGAAAAAACACGCCTTGATGATTATTTCGTCTTCGGCTATGGCAAGCATCACCTATGGGTTTGCCAAAGACGTCCCAGTAATCAAAAAAAGATTTTCGAGCATCGGGTAATCATGGCAGAATTTTGATGATACAGGCAGGCAGGAACGGGATAATCTTCCATTCCTGCCACGCCGCATTCCCTTTTTTACATCTATCTCTCTCTTTTGGCTGCGCCATATCCTTTTGTAAAAAACAGCCATTCGTGAAAAGCTCCGTCCGCTTTTCCGAAAAGCAGGGTTCTTTCCTTTTTCCCTTTTGTCCCCTTTTCTTTCTGCCGGACGGGAACATGGCAGTACCCCGATATCCCGTTCCGCCTTTTGTCGCCACTTCGTTGATATTCCCTTCTGCGGTACCGCAACCTGTTGTCAGTTCAGTGTTCTGTTTGTAGCCACCTCAATTCAGTCCGACCGAATTACACGAAAATACCTGCCGATTCTGCGGACTTACAGCCGAAACGCGCACCATTGTGCCGGTGGACGGATTGCACTTTCACTTCCCCTGCAACTACGGTTTTCCGCTCATTTTCAGAATAGTTTTCCGCCGAAGTCATCATCATTTTCCGATGCAAAGATAGTATGCAGACGGGAACGACTTTGGAAGTCTTGACCAATGGCGCAGCCGTACAATCTTCCTTTATCGAGCCTTCCGGTTTTGCCTACGGACAAAAATAAAGAGTATTGATGCGTCCGGCCTTGGTGCATCCCCTTAACTGCACCTACTTTTTGAGGCAGCGTAAAATTGATTTAATAACTTCTAAAAACAATTCATTATGAAAAAGATTGAAAACAATTTCGTAGTAACCGGTTTCGTAGGAAAGGATGCAGAAATCCGTCAGTTCACCAACGCAAGTGTAGCACGTTTCCCTCTGGCAGTAAGCCGATTGGAGAATAATGGCGAGGAATCCAAACGCGTTTCCGCCTTTATGAATTTTGAGGCGTGGCGTAAAAACGAGAACACCGGGTCGTTCGACCAACTGACCAAGGGTACGATGCTGACCGTCGAGGGGTATTTCAAGCCCGAAGAATGGAGCGACCAAAGCGGTGTGAAACACAACCGTATCGTGATGGTCGCCGTCAAGTTCTATCCGCCCGTCGAGAAGGAGGAAACTCCTGAAAAGCCGGCCAAACCAGCGAAAAAAGGCAAGAAATAATCCTTGCCTTATCACGACAAAAGCGGCCTTCGGGTCGCTTTTGTTTTACTCATTACGGTGTTGTTGCACCATCTGTACTTTTATACTCTACTTGTTCTCTTTTACCGCATTCAGAAATGCTTTGGCAGGTTTGAATGCAGGGATATTGTGAGCGGGAATTTTAATTGTCGTATTCTTCGAAATGTTCCGGGCCGTCTTTTCAGCTCTCCGTTTGATGATAAAGCTACCGAACCCGCGCAAGAACACCTCGTTTCCCGCAACCATCGACTCTTTTACATTTTCCATGAATGATTCTATCACAGTCATCACCACCGTTTTCTCTATTCCGCTCTGCCGTGAGATCTGAGCGACAATTTCCGCTTTTGTCATATTGTTCTTGATTTTTATGAATACGGTGCAAAATTAACAAATATCTGCCAGTTACAACAATCCGGAGTTATTTGTCATCCCGAAAACTGCTTTTGCTGAATCCTCCGAACACGCCCCTCAAAAGCCTGCCCACTACCAAGAACACCAGCAATAAAATTATAATATCTCCCATAGGTCTTGTTTTTATATAGTTATATCCAACTTAAAGATACGAAAAAACGATGAATTACGCAAGCAATCTATTGATTTTCAATATCCATATTGATTTATAAGTTCTATTTCCGGATGCCCGGCACTCGTCCCGGTGTTCGGTTAAGCTGAACCTTGTATTTATTGAGAATGCTGTACACGGTGCTTTTACTTTGGACACCGCTTTCTTTCCAAATATCACGGATTGAATACCCATTGTTATACATATCCACGATTTTTTTGTCCCGTTCAGTTTTACTCATACTTTTTTTGGAAATCGGAATACTGATACTCTGCTGCAGGCGTATAATTTTATCCGACGACTTCCGCAAAACAGCCACTTCCTCCGGTAATGCCCCGAACATGGCCAATACTTCCGCCGGTGTCGTGTCCGGAAACAATTTGTTGTCGGTGTCAATTTTATCGTGAATGGAGATAATACGCACGACCTTGATGCGGCATAGCTCAATCAATGCCGATAGTTCCCGTAAACCACGAACGGCATTGCTGAATTTTGACATCACCAATTCGTCTCCTCTTTCAAGATTCGACATCAGTTGTTTCCATCTCGGCCTAAGCGTCTCGTGTCCGACCGATTCTTCAACCACCTGTACACACCCATATTGGCGCATCCATTCCTTATCCGCATCAAACGCATCGTAGGAATTAGCCTCGAATATATAACCGACTTTTGCCATATCAATATACAATATTCATGATAACAAGTGCAAATATACAAGTTTTATTCGAGTATATGAATCATACTATATTAAAAAACGAAAATCGTACATTTCCACGTGTTTTATCTTCACTTGTTTTCATTGGTAATCATACTATTAAGTACGATATTAAAAAATGCACAAAATACGGTTTTTCGGATGCGAAGTATCAAAAATAATATATAGTTTTGCACTAAATAGTACGAAATGATATAGTATGAAAACATTAAAATCGAACTTAAAACAGCCGATAATCTTTGCCAAAATAATTGCCGTTTCGATTGCCATATTCCTATGCGCGTCATGCGACAACGGCAATGGCAAACGATTGGCGAAAGCCAAGAATGACCCTGCCGGAACATACAGGGAATACCTGTCCGACATACGCAGGCAGAAAAAACTCTCCATTAAAGAATTGGCCGGACACCTCAAGCAATGGCAAACATTGAGGGATTCCGTATTCCTGCATCTCGAATGTGATACGCTTGGCCGGCTTCATTCCACTGTAAGAGAAGAGTGTGAACAGATACATGATTCCATCCGCATGGAATTTTCACGGATGGTGCTGTCTCAAACACGCACTTATAAGGATATACTGTGGGTAAAAGAACAAATCTCACCGCATCTTGAAGACAAAGAGTTGCATCGTGCGGCTGAAACAATCCGACCGTTCTTTGCCTCATTGGATAACCGGCCCGTCAGTCAGAGAAACCGACAACACATTCTTGCCACTTATCGAACTACCCTTGCTGAAACGATTGATTACGGTATTCATTGTATGGCAGACCTGACGACCTTTATCGAAAAGGAGGATGCCGTGTACCGGGCATTCCTTTCACGTCTGCCTGATTTCGACGGCGAGAATCTTTCCGACATCACTCATGACACGGAACGATGCTGTGCACAGATATTCCTTGCCGCCGAACGGAACGACATCACCTATCGCAATGCCATGATTTATCTGGCCATGCGCACCAACCGCAGGCTGATTCAGAATATCCGAACCTGTATCGACGACATCTGCAATAAAAAAGTCAAGACACCGGCACAGGCACAAGCCTACATCTGGATGCTTCTCCAGCCTTATTCGTCGTTGGACGGTTTCTGCCTGGCGTTGCTTTCAGCCGAAGAAAGAGAGCAACTCGATATGCTTGCCTCGCAGACACCCGACGCTTTCAGGGAGTTGGGCAGGATGCTGCACCCCGGAGACAACCGCTTGGACGAGCTGCCCGGAATGCTGATGGAGGCATTCATACACACGCTGTAAAATATAACAACAGAAAAAGATATGAATATGTTACGACATTTTTATAATGACTTCATGGCATTCGTCCCCCTGCAACTTCCGCAGTTGCTCGATGTGACGACGATGGAAGAACCGCAGTTCTACGGCGACTATGTGCTGCTTACGTTTCCGTTGCGCACCCCTTACGAACTGGACGAAGTAATGGATATGTTCGAGGACGACATGGAGTTGATCACGCTCTACCACCATATTCCGATGCGGACGGAAAAATTCGGTCACAGCACTTGTGCATACTCGAATCCCGCTTTCGGACAGATGTTCAAGATGAACGCCAAGACGGATACGGAGGGCAATGTAAACAGCATCCTTGTCACCATCTATGATTCTTTGGAGCAGATGTACGGGGACTTATGCCTCGACTTGGAACTACACTCCAAAAGCGGGTTCCTGAAATACAAGAAAGACAAGTCCGACGTGCTGATGAATTTTATATGAGAAACACCTTATACCGACAGATGGTCTATTGCATCAATGCCTACCGGACGTGGATAGAGGTTGCCGATGACAATCTCTACAAGGAGCATATCATCTCAAGAACCGACCGCACCGACTACCTCGTTTCCCGTACATTGGTACTGCGTGCCTTCAAGACGAACGGCATACACGCCGAGGGTACGACATGGACTATTCCCGAACACGAACTGGACAAGGCTTTGGCCATCTACCGAAAGCAAGACATTACATTCAAGCAGCGCATCAAGAAAGCGGCCATGTACTTTTCGCCCAAGGATGCCGAAACCCTTATCCGGCTGGCGACATACGGTATTGTCCAGTTGGAACTCATTGTGCGTCCCACTCCCATACCCGAAAAGCCCTATTACTTATGTTACTGAATATCCTGCTACTCATTTTCTGCGCGATACCTTTCGGGGTATCAATGTCATTGTACAAGAACAACAAGCGGTTCATGACACCCTTTTACATGGCAATGGCACGAAGCGGCAACGCCCGTAAACTGTATGTGCAAGTATGGCTGATATGCCTGCTTCTTTTCCATTATGTATATGCCTGTGGACATATGGGTGAGTTTGGAATCCTACTCTCTACCGGTGTCTGTGCCGCAATGTTTTCGTTCCGACGGACGGACAACTGGTTACGCAGGTTGCTTGACCGCCCCCGTGCATTTGTCACACTCGCATCGGGCGCACTGGTCATCGGCTTTGTGCCGCATCTGTACACCTTGGCGATAACCATTGCCTATCTTCTTCTGGCAGCCCTGTTCTATCCCTCCGTTCGGGTCATGTCCGAATGCAAGGATACGGACACACTTTCCGGATGGGCAAAGCATCCCGGAATGTTGTCAGAATCCTATCACGAGAATCATCACGCAAATCTGCCGCATGAAGCGGACAGCGGCAACACTGATATATCCGCACAATATGAATCATTAAAACCGAATGAAAATGAAAAATAACCAAAAGATACCTGTTTCCATATTGGCAGACAGGGAGGTATTCGAATATCTCAAGGAGAAAGGGGATGAACGCAAAACACGCACCGAAGCGTACTGTGACCTGTTGGACAAATCACTGGCAGGTTTCGTTTCTCCGTTTTTAAGAAAGAAGGCCTACGTGCTGCAACCCAACCAGTGCCACCTGACCGTTTCCGACCTCGCATCGGAGTGGCATTGGCACAGGGCTACCGTCCGTTCTTTTTTGAGTGCAATGGAGGCATTCGGTTTGCTGACCCGCATCCAGCTTCCCAAAAGCGTGGTCATTACCATGACCGTACAATCCGGTCAGGCAGCACAGCCCCGCAATGCACAGGAGCAGCCGGACTTTGCCAGACAGCTCCGTGAGGTATTGTCCGATTGGGTAATCGGCAAAACGACCGCTGCCGAAACTGGCGTAATATGTGGACAACTCGTAAGTCTGGCAAAGACTGAAATTGCCGACCGTGACACCGGACTCTGTTTGGACACCCATTCCAACACGACCTCCGCACATTCCGGCACTTTGGTCACGGAACATCGTGAAACAGCCTTGTGCTGCATCGCCCACGCCGCCCTGCAAAAAATCCTGCACAAGTCGAGATTCGATGACAGTTCGCCGCTTGTGGATTTCTTCCGGTTTGACCTCGGTGAAGAATGGGCTGCTTTCATCGAGTCCGCCAAAGACCTCGCCGGGCTGATTCTCGACACCGAGGCATCAGTGACGGACTTCGACATGGACGAAGACCAAGAACGCCTCAAATCGCTTCGCAAACCTTTTTTATCGCTTCTGGCAAAGGCACAGGCGATGGTGGATTGAACCGGGAGTCGAAAACAGATTGTATAACGCGAACAATCCACCTCCATCCCTTAACGGTTATCCTGCCGGTTATAGGAGGCACACGGGCTTGCCCGTCTGCCACGAAACAAAGGGAAGGGGGAGCCTAATACCCCGATAGGTCTCCGACCGTCGGTAGGCTGTCCGGGCAAGCAGCAAGCTGGGACAGGACGGATTGTCCAAACAACACGAAAAGAGTATGGCAGATCAAAAACAGGTACTTGATATGCAGGTGTCGAAAGGCATCACCGCAGCCCAAAGCAACGAACATTTGCGTGACCGCAGTGAAAGGGCGGAAAAGTACGCTATGAATAAGGGGAATTACGACCCCACACGCAAACACCTGAACTTCGAGATTGCGCCCGGAGGCAAGGTACGTCCCATTGACACGAGCCGCAACATTCCCGAACGGATGGCGGACATATTGGAGAGGCGTGGAATCAAAGACCCCAACGAAGGACTGGCAGAACCGAAGTACCGCACGGTGGTGAACTTCATTTTCGGCGGTTCCCGTAAGCGGATGCACGAACTCGCGTTCGGCACGCAGAACGTGGATTTTGATGAAGGTGCGAACAATACCCGTATCAAAAGAATGAGCGATATTGAACGCTGGGCGAAAGACGTCTATTCATTCGTGAGTGGCAAATATGGCGAGCAGAACATCGCCGCATTCATCGTACACCTTGACGAATTGAACCCTCATGTGCATTGTACTTTGTTGCCAATCAAAGACGGCCGCTTTGCGTACAAGGAAATATTCGCCGGAAAGGACAAGTTTGAATACAGCGCAAGGATGAAACAGCTTCATACCGACTTTTTCGCCGAAGTCAATACAAGGTGGGGAATGTCGAGAGGAACAAGCATATCCGAAACAGGCGCACGGCACAGGACTACCGAAGAATACCGCCGTATGCTATCGGAAGAATGTACGACCATCGAGGAAAATATAGACCGCCACCAAAAGGTGCTGGCAACCCTTCAATCGGACATCCGTCTGGCAGAGCGCAGGGTCAAGGGGCTTACGACAATGGTCGATAACCTTGAGAAGTCGAAAGCCGAAAAAGAGGCTCTGCTATCGGCAGCCGAACAGGATTTGAAAGCGAACAAGGGCGATGCGGAACAATTAGCCGCACAAGTTAAAAGTCTGGAGAAAGAGCTGGCAGGCATCAACAGGCAACTGGCAGACAAGCAGGAGAAGTTACAGACGGCTGACCGGCAGCTTGCCGAGCTGAAAGAGAACATGGATGCCATTGAGGAACGTACCGGGGAACTCAAGGAGGAAGCCTACAAATACTCCCATGATATACATTCCAAAGTGGACACGTTGCTCAAGGATGTCCTGCTGGAAAATGTGGTCGGCGAGTATAGGAACGTATCGGCACAGATGGACGTGGCGGAACGGCAACTGTTCGACGGCTCGCTCGTCCAGTCCATAGCGGAACAAGGTACAGACGTGATGCACTGCGCGACGATGCTGTTTCTCGGTATGGTCGATGATGCCACCACTTTTGCCGAAACTCGTGGCGGCGGAGGTGGCGGCAGCGACCTGAAATGGGGGCGCGATGAGGACGAGGACAACCGTGCATGGGCACTCCGCAGCATGAGGATGGCGAGCCGCATGATGCGTCCGGCCATTGGCAAGAAACCCAAACGGTAAGTGGCATACGTCTCATGACAAATCAAAAAGTATAACGAATAATATCATTGGAATATGACGAAACAAATCTTTTTTATATTGGCCGTGCTTTGCACGTTGCAGGCACAGGCAAGTATACAACCCGTACAGGTGGATACTGTACAACATACACCGTACTATAATGTCTCGGAGGAACTGCAACCGATACAGCCCGTCTATCTTGACGGAGTGGTACTTCCGGCATCCCTGACTGGCAACTGGTTTGTCAGTATTGCCGGGGGTACGTCCGCCTTTCTCGGCACACCTCTCGGCTGCGAAGACCTCTTCGGACGCTTGAAACCCTCGTACAGTTTCGCAGTCGGAAAATGGTTCACTCCGTCCGTCGGCGCACGTATCAATTACAGCGGTGTGCAGTTCAAAGATGGAACATTGTCCAATCAGGACTACCACCATATCCATGCGGATCTGCTGTGGAATGTCCTTGGCTGCAGATATGCCCGGCAAGAACAGGTACGCTGGAATCTTGCTCCCTTTGCCGGTGTCGGCCTGTTGCACAATGCCTCTAACGGGAATAATCCCTTTACTGTTTCGTATGGCGTACAGGGAGAATATCGGATTTCCAAACGAGTAAGTGCCATGTTGGAACTCTCCGGCACGACCACCTTTCAGGACTTCGATGGTTACGGACGCCCGAACCGCCTCGGCGACCACATGGTATCGCTGACCGCCGGTTTCACGTTTCATCTCGGAAAGGTCGGTTGGAAACGCGCGGTTGATGCGACATCTTACATTCGTCAGAATGAGTGGCTCGTGGATCATGCCAATATCTTATCCGGAGAAAACAAGCGTTATAAAGACTGGTACGACCGCAACCGACGGACGGTCGCAGAATTGAAGAAAATTCTGGAAATAGAAGGATTGCTTGACAAGTACGGTCATCTGGTTAATGACGATGAGACCGACCGCCGTCAAGGTTATCCCAGAAATAATTACAGCGGATTGAACTCACTACGGGCAAGATTGAAAAACCGGCATTGGGATGGAATCTCGCCGCTTGATTCTGCAAGTATTGGATATGGCAACAACGGAGATGATGCCGAGAAACCGGGCATAATCGTCTCTGAAAGGACGGAACTCATACAAGCCGGGAATTGCATCGGGTCGCCTGTCTATTTCTTTTTTAACCTCAATACGGCGCACCTGACGGATGCTTCCCAAATGCTTAACCTTGATGAACTGGCTCGCGTGGCCAAGAAATACGGATTATCCTTGAGAGTAACCGGTGCGGCCGACAGTTCGACTGGAACTCCTGTGCTTAATGGTTCATTAAGTACATCGAGAGCGGATTATATCGTTGCAGAATTGAAAAAGCGTGGCATACCGATCGAACGCATCGTCAAGGTAAGCAGAGGCGGCATAGCCGACCATGTACCGGTCGAAGTCAACAGGCATACGAAAGTAGAGTTGTTCTTTTAGTTTTTACATTCACTTTCATCGAGTCCCTCAATCTATAATTCGGATTGCAGGGACTTTTGTTATCAATGAGGGTAATAAGATTATAGGTTTCCTGAATCCTGATTACGCTTCGTATGACTGATAATATTTTCTGCCGAATTATGAAATAATCCGCTTACAATCACAAGATATTCCGGTAGAATACCATCCTTTCCCCAAAGCAGCTCTATCCCGAAAAGTTCCGAGAGTGTTCGTGTCATATCGAACCCGAATGCTTCAAGCGAGGGACGTACTTTGTCCGGATGCAGGCAAGGACGGTTGCATTTGCGGGCGCATTCGGAATCGGGACAGTATAGGCATTTTCCTACATAGGCGAATGCCTGACCTCCGTATCTGTGCTCCATTTCCAGCAATTCCCTTTCTATCCTGAGCCGTTCCGGTTTAATCAATTCCTGCGTTCTGTCTATCGGAATATTTTTCTCGACCGGAATTATTTTCGTGGCCATCAGGTGGGCATATTCATATTGGCGCAGAAATTCTCCGGTATCGAAATCGAACGGCGGGCATCCCCAACTATTACCGTAGTTGGGGCATTGTTTGCAAAATTCGACAAAACGTTTTTCGTCCCGGAAGCGTGAAATATATTCGTCCACGCTGATATTTGCTGTGAAATTCTCTATGATATATTCCTTAGTCATTGTCCCACTTTTATGAATCCTGTCGTGGCATCGAACGTCACACAATTATTTCGGAACAGCCGCTCGATGCAGCCGCTCCGGCGCATCTCTTCGGTCGGCATATACGACAACTGGGGTGGGTCGATAAGGGCTATCGCATCGGCAAGCGAGAGGGCGATATCCAGCTCGTGCGTGGAAAAAAGGATGCACTTGTTTTCTTCATGCGCCAGCCGTGCCAGCAGTGTACACAATTCGTAGCGGTTGGGCATATCGAGAAACGAGGTGGGTTCGTCGAGCAGGATAATCGGCGTATCCTGCGCCAACGCCCGTGCGATCATGATGCGCTGGCACTCGCCGTCCGACATCTTGTCCATCGTGCGCTCCGCATAAGCCTCCATGCCCACCGAGGCGAGCGACCGCATGACGATCTCCTTGTCGACCTCCTGCATCTTTCCAATCCAGTTGGTATAGGGTGCGCGGCCGATAGCCACGACATCCTTGCATTTGAGATTGGCGATGCGTGTGCGCTCGGTCGTGACGAATGCCAGCGTTCTGGCCATTTCTGCTGCTCGCATATCGGCGGCGTTATGCCCGTCGAGCAGGATTCGGCCGGTATAACGGCGGTTCAGTCCGGCGATGGCTCGAAGCAGTGTCGATTTGCCCGTGCCGTTGCGCCCGATAAGGGCAGTCAGCCTGCCCTTTTCTATGGTGGTTTCCACCTCGCAGAGCAAGGTGCGCTCGCCGTAGCCTATGGAAAAATCGTGTAACTTTATCATGCGGTGACGGATTTATTGCGCAAGACCACCCACACCACGATGGGGATTCCCAGCAATGCGGTGATGGCGTTGATCGGCAGGGTGAACATTTTAGAAACGAGGTCGCAAAGAAGCAGCACCGCCGCACCCGAAAGAACGGTTCCCGGTACGAGTACCCGATGGTCGCTGTTGCGGAACAGCATTCTCGTGACGTGGGGCATGGCCAGTCCGATGAAGCCTATCGGACCGCAAAAGGCGGTCACCGTACCAGCAAGCAGCGTCGTGGAGAGGAACAGCAGCCCGCGCGAGCGTCGGATGTTCAGCCCCATCGTCACGGCATACTCCTCGCCGAACAGCAGTAAGTTGAGCGGCTTGATCGTCACCACCGCCAACAACAGTCCGGCGATAATCGACGGGACGAGTACCGCAAGCTGGTCGAAGGTCACGTCGCCGAGCGACCCCATCGTCCAAATGACAAAGGCTTTCAGGGATTCTTCCTTGCTGAGATATTGCAATATCTGTACAATCGCGCCGACTCCCGACGAGAACATCATGCCGAGAATCAGAATCACCATGATGTCCTTGATGCGGTGGCCGACGGCGGCGATGACGACCAGCACGAGCGCCGCTCCGAGCCAAGCCGCCCCGGCAATGCCTATCGACGAACCGAAGCCTGCAAGCACGACGAGTGCCACGCCGAGGCTCGCGCCCGAACTGATGCCGAGCACGTAGGGGCCGGCAAGAGGATTGCGGAAGAGGGTTTGCATCTGAAGACCGCTGACCGACAGAGCTGCTCCGGCCAGCAACGCGACCACCGCCTTAATCAGTCGGATATTCAGTATAATTTTCGCCGTCGCCCGCGGGCAGTCGCCGCCCGTCAAAGCCGCCCATACATCGCCGAGCGGTACGGCGACTGCCCCCACCGCCAAATCCAGCAGAAACAGGAAAAGGGTGAGGGCGGCCAGCATGGCAAACAATATGGCGGAACGGGAGCGCATCTATTTCAGTTGCTTGTAATAGACGAAATCTTCCTCGACCAGTTCGGGGTGGAATATCTTCACGAGGTCTCGCAGCACGAGGTCGGGATTTACGACCGCCGACTCATAGTAGTCGTTGCCGCCAGCAGCATTGGTGCGGGCGTTGTTGTTATAGACCTGTCCACCACGGAAACAGCGGGTGTCGATGAACTTCGGGCATGCGGCTTTCAGTTCATCAAGCGTGTTCGCCATCCCCACATGCAGCCACATATCGGCTTGCGAGGCCAGCAGATACGCCTCTTCGAGGTCGATGGGCGCGGAAGCGTTTCCTGTGTTCTTCTTGTAGATGTAATCGCCTCCGGCATCTTTGATTAACCGGGCGACATAGCTTTCGGTCGAGGGCATGAACCAGCTGTCGCCGTAAGGCGTGTTGAGCATGACTGACGGAGCGTCGAGGATATTGTCCGCTACTTTCTTTTTCAGGACATTGTATCTGACGGGGATTTCCGCGAATACTTTTTCGCCCTCCGCCCGTTTTCCGATAACCTCCGAAAGTGCCACCAGCCATTCGGCTTTGCCCAGCGGAGACTCTTCGAGGTAATCGCCGACATACATGAACGGGATATCCAACTCTTTGAGCTTACCCTCCATCGAGCTTGCCCCGTTCACGCCGTAAAGCAACACGAGGTCGGGGTCAAGCGAGAGCAGCAGTTCGTAATTGATGTTCCCTTCGTAGCCCACATCTCCAACGCTGTCCCGCCGTGCCTGAATGTCGGGATTGGAGATGTAGTCGATGCCTGACACGCCGACTACGCGTCCCGTTTCGCCGATTGCGTCGAGCATGGCGATATGGGTCGAGGACATGCAGACGATGCGCTCGGCATCCCCCTTGAGCATCTGACCGGTGAAATCCGCCGGAACCTCTTCGTCATCACGGGCAATGAACAGGTTCGTAGTGATGCTGTCGGCGCCCTGCCAAGGGTTCGTGACGGTAACCAATACGCTCTTTTTGCCGTCTGCACCTTTTATGTCAAACCCCGAAGCGTATTCAGGTGTATAGACCGTTCGGTTGAAATCGGCGAGTTTTGAACTTTTATTGTGGCAGCCTGTGAATGCCAATACAAGTAGCAACAGCAGGCTTAAATTCTTTAATGCTTTCATATCGTTACATATTTGTATTTTCGGACTTTTTCTTGTTTTTCCCGAACTTCGGGGTAATGCCGATGAAGAACTCGAAGTTGATGCCGGGCATGGGGCGCGAGAGTACCGAAAGGTAGTCCTCGTTGAAGAGGTTGTTGACGGCGAATTTTAACTGGATGTCCACCGGTTTGAAAAACAGGTTTTTCTCCAACGAGACATTGCTCATGAAATATTCGGGCAGGTGTCCTGTCAGCGTATAGTCGTTGCTCGACATGGTGTAACGTTCCGAGTAGAACGCCCATTTGTAAAGGAACGCCCAAGTCCGCCACGACAACCGTCCGGTCAGCGATGCGGAGTGCTTCGGCACGTAGGGTAACTGCTTGCCCACTGACTGGTCAGCAGGCGACATCTTCTCACCTTCATTGATGGAGGGTGTCCACGAATAGGACCCGTTCAAGTCGATGAGCCAATCTTTCGCCGGCTGCACGGCGAAGTTCGCTTTGACCTCGACGCCGTAGGCGTGGACCTTCTTTACGTTGCGGGGCGAGAAGAAGCCCTTGGTGGTGGGCAGCCAGATAATCCAGTCGTCGATGTAGGAGTCGAACCAGTTCGCACCGCCGCTCAACTTGTAAATGCCTTTCTTGCCGACATCGAAACTCACCCCGGCATCATAACTGAAACCTTGTTCGTTTTTCAGGTTGGGATTACCTCCCGGCAAAAAGTATAGGTCGTTCAGAGTTGGGAAACGGTAGTTACGCGATATGGATGCTTTCAGCATCACATTTCCTTTCGGGGAAATGATACCGTCAATGAAGAAAGCCGGAATGAGTGGAATCCAATCGGAACCATACATCTCTTCCCGCAGTACCACCGACATACCCAAGCGGTCTATCGGCTGCCACTTGGCAGATACGGAGCCGGAAAGTTCCACGCGTCCTTTGTCATAGCCCACGATGGCTTTGCCTCCGTCCTGCAAGATGATATTCTTGTCCTCACTGCGTACCAAATGCTGGTGAGCCGATACGTTAGCGGTGAAAAACCAACGTTTTGTCGGACTGTATTCACCTTCAGCCTGCCCGTAGAACGTATTTACCTTGCTACGGGAACGGGTCATCGACGCCCAGTTATCAGGTGCGACCTCACGCTTGTAGTCGTAGGCCATCCATGTGTGTATGTAACCGCCTTTCACGCCGAGTTTCCAGTTGCTTTTGATATGATCCCACGAAAGGACACTGCGGAAAGTCTGTTCCCGCTGGCGGTTCTCGAAGTCGGTTGCATCTCCGTAGTCGGTCGTCAACATCGGAAGTTCCCGGTTGGAGTTGATATACCATGCGTTCAGGCCTAATTTGTCGCCTTTGCGGGTGTTGTAATAGACCTCTTGAAGCAGGTGCAGGTCCTTGAACGCCCCGGAGCGGTTGCGCTCTTTAGGGTGATACTGCCCGATGATGTTCTTGTCCTCGTCGTAGATGTTTATCTTCTTGTCGTGGTTGGTGTACTTGTAATCGTTGGGCGAGGAAGAATAGACCGCACGGGTGGAGATGTGCCACCGCTCGCTTCCGTAGGTGAAGCGGGCGAACTCGTCGAATGTCCGGAACGATCCGATGCCCTGCACGTACTGGGCGTTGAACCCTTCGGCAACGGTGGGGGTGGTACCAAGCTTAACCAGACCGCCCAGTCCACCGCCAGTCTCGTTCACCGATGAAGTACCGTGCAGCAGCGATGCGTTGTCTATGAAGTAGGACGGAATGGTGGAGAAGTCTGTCATGCCGAGCATGGGGTTGTTGATGCGCATGCCGTTCCATGTCACTTGCGTGTGTGAAGGCGACGTTCCTCGGAACGCGACGGTCGAGAGCGTGGCGCGTCCGTAGCTCTTGACGAATACGGACGAGTTGAACGTCAGGATGTCGGCCATCGAGAGGGCGATGTTCTCTTTCAGTGCGAGTGAATCGAACTTCGTCTTCTGCACACCGATTTCTTTCATCGGCCGATGTCCGATGACCGTGACTTCCGGTATGGTAAGATGCCAGTCCGACCGCTTTTTGCTTTCCGTCTGCTGCGCGAAGAGTGTCGTGGGGAGACATGCTGCCAAAGCGAAGAACAGATATAGTCTTTTCATATTGCCTCCTTTCTTATTTCCAACAAAATGCACCGGGGATAATCCCGACATAAAATTCATCTATCAATTTCCCTTCGGGCGAGTAGCGGTAAATCATGCCCTGCTGCTGGTAGTCGATGGCATCGGCGATGTATACTTCCCCGTTGGCGGGGTTTACCGTCAGTCCGTAATAAATCGTGCCGCTGTATTCGAGGAACGGACGCACCGGCACATGGCTGGCTGTCACGTCCATGCTCCAAATGGCCTTGTTGATCCAGTAGAGTTTGTCCCTGTCGCCATTGAGCTGTACCTCCGAGGGCCAGTCGCCCAACTTGAACTTGAACTGCTTCTCCACCGTGAATGTCTCGGCGTCGATGCGGTAGAGCGACGGGGCTTCGTAACCGTAGGGGCTGCCTTCGTAACCGCCGTCGGTCACCGTCCACATCTTGTTGTACTTGTCCATGACCAGCGATGTCGGTTGTATGCCGACCTTCAGTTCATCGACCACTTGGTCGGTTTCGGTGTCGATTTTGATGATGCGGTTCTGATACGACCAGCAGTTGCAATAGACGTATTTGCCGTACTGCACCATCTGCTCCGTCGAGCCGCTTTCCATCGTCATGTCCGGCACTTGAATGTAGCCGGTAATTTCATATTTCTTCGGGTTGATGATGAAGATGCGGTTGTCCCACAGTTGGGTGACGTAGGCTTTTTCGTCGCTTAGGAAATGAATGTAGCGCGGCGAGGTCAGGTTCTCGATGCGTCCCACCTCCTTGAAGGTGTTCAGGTCGATGGCGAAAATCACGTGGGAGTTGTTCACCACGACCCAGCCCTTGTTGTCGTAGATGGTCATCGACTGCGCCACGTCGCCGAGTTTCATGCCGTTGGCACGGAAGAAGATTTCGTTCTGTACCTGTTTGGTCGCAGGGTCGTAATAGGACAAGGTAGCATTGCCGTACTGGAAGTTGCCCTCGTTGGTGATGAACAGTCCGGCTCCCGTGGCATTGAAGTCTTCTACGGCATCGCCGTAGTCCCACTTCATGCAGGATGTCAAGGATAGTGTCACTCCGACAACTACGCTCCATAGCAGATATTTCAATTGGTGATAGGTCATACCGTTATTTTTATAGTTAATCCCCGGTAGTCTTACCTTACGGTAAGCATACCGAGGATTGGCAGAAAACTTATTGTTTGGTTATCTATTCGGCAGGCTTGTACTTCCCGTCTTTCATATCTTGGTATGTGGGGTTATAAGCACATTCTCTGACAGACCATTGAGATTCTCCTGTTAGAACATTGTTTTCAAACAGGTATTTGAAAGAACTGAAATCGCTAACATCTCCTTGCCCGCTTATACTAATCCCTTTTACTGATTTGAGACCTGAAAAATCAATGGACAAAATACCATTAGAACCAAAATCAGAATACGGGCATGTTATTGAAAGATTTTCGGATATTGATTCAACGGTAGGATAAGACACCTCATCAGCCGTCATACCCCATACAACAGTAGATGTTACAATATTAAACAGTCCGTTTATCGTTTTTAATTTGGGACATAAAATATTAGTAACATCAATCTTAAACTCAATTTGTGTATTTGCTCCATCCGTCCCAATGCTTTCCAAACTGGTAAACTCAATATCATTCTTAAGAAAATCAGTCGTAACCGAACATGAACCGAGAATTTTTTTCAATGACGGGAAGGTAATATTATTTGCATTCGTATTATTTTCTAATGTTAAAGTACCTCCTATTTCCTGCAATTTAGGAAATTCAATTTCCGCACCCGTATCAACACTTCCCGAATTCAATGCAATAGTCATATTTCCTGCCACACGAATAAATGGCATAACAAATTCTTTTACATAAAAATAATCTTTGCATTGGAAGTCGCCCTCTATATTTGAGATTCCCTCAAGAGTCAATTCGGTCAATCGACAATTTTTAGGAAGCAGAAGAAGGCTACCGTTAAATGTTTCCGAACCTACGATTTTATTTAGTTGCTTACATTGTAGGGTAAGTGTATTCCCGTTAAAATTTATCTGGGACAAATCCAGTTCTTCTATGAGCAGATTACTTAAAGTCATATCACCGAGTACATCTTTCAAAGAAGATATATTAAACTTATTGACTTTATTCGCATCCACACTGGTCTCTCCGCAGGAAATAAGACCGGGAAGTTCAACAATGGAAATCTCTTTGCAATTTTTTATAGTCAGTCCTCCAACCGAATGTAATTCGGTCATTGCAAGACTTCCGATGGAGGACATATCGGAGAATGAGGCAGTACCGGCCACACTTTCCAATGCCGGTAGATAAATTCCTTGCAGTTTGGGAAAATATTGGACTGTAAGTTCATTCCCGACCCGTTTGAGCGCTGAGAAAACAATGGCTTCGGTTGTCGCTGATTCTTTTTGTGCTACCGAACCTTTGACAATTAAGGAAGCTCCGACAGATTCAACGGCATTTGCATCCAAATCAAGTAAAGCATCGGAAGTTATATACATATCCTCACCAATGAACTCGACTTTGGGTATAGATATTTTTTCAATGACAGAACTGTTAACGACAAAATCACCGGTCACTCCAAGCAAAGAGGGCAGATTAACCGTTTTGAGCATTATGTTTTTACTGGCAGAAGTTGTCGAACCTAATTTGAAACTTCCGAGTTGTTCCAGATTATCCAACCCGGTCAAATCCGTTCCTTTGTAAGACGGATTGATGACAAGGGAGTTACTGATTTGTTTCAGGTTGGCAAGTCCGTCCAGATTGGTGATTTCTTCTCCGTCTGCCGTTCCGATGGTCAGGCTGCCTTCGATTTTGTTTATTCCTGTCTTTGCAAAATTATCAACCTCGGCTTGCGTGGCAAGTACTACGCTGCCGCTCTGTTCGATGTCTGTATATTGATAAGTATAGGAATATACTTTGCTATCCTGCATTTTGGAGGTAACTACGAATTTCCATTCATTCTCCCAATCCTCTATGGTCGATGGATTCGGGTTAATAGAGGCTCCCTCGCAAAGGGCATACTCTACGGTAGCCCCTTTCAGACTGGTATTATAAGGTATCTCAACTGTAATCTTGTCCCCGACTATCATGGCTTGATAGGTAATGCCATCTACAGTTAGAGCAAACTCGGAGATGAAGTGATCCTTGCCGTCTATTCCGCTTACTTCAGGGTCGTCATCACTACATGCAGCAAGGCAGAGCGTAGCGAAACAGAATAGGATGAAATGATATATTTTGTTCATAATGAATTTTATTTGTCGTTATTGTTGTTTTCATCACAGAACTTGAAAACTTCCGTGGAATTTTCCCCTAACCATCCGGCTTTTACATTGACTCCGGTCTGCACCTTGATAAAGTCGATATGGGAAAGGTTTGCAGACGTGCCGTCGATATTGAGCGCATCGGAAATCTTAAAATAGTTTCCAAGTGCTCCCGCGTTAGGATTGTCTTTATTGGGCATATCATCACCAATATTATCGGCATATCCCCACCCGAACGGATTATTGGACCACATGCCTGTCGACGGGCTTTGTTCGGTACGTGCTTTCAGGCATGTGCCGTATAACGTATAGGAATCCTCTTCAATCCACAAAGGATAATAAAACTCTTGCGGGTGATAGTTGCCGAGACGGTCAATCGCCCCTTTATTTCCCTTGTTGTCTTGCCATTGGGTGTCCATGTTGGGACCGGGACGGAAATAAGTTACGGCATAGTCCTGAATGGTTTCGGGTTTTCCATATTCAGAACCCTTCAGTTCATACCATTCATCGTTGGGCAAGCCGTCTCCATTGACATCTTGCATTACCCATACAATGCCCGGTTCATTTGACGAATCAAAGGCATTTCCTTTGATGGAAAAATCATAACCGCCTTTGTTTTCGATACTGTGGTCGAATCCTACTACAATATATCCTCCCCAACCTCCGAGAGAAACATATTGTTCATTATCAAGACGTTTTTGTGCGTAAGCACAGGCTGCTTCGTGCGTGCTTTCCCCATTGAAACCTGCTGTATTCGTTTCGTTTACAAATTGTCCCGGAGCCGGAACAAATTCATATACTTTATTGCTGTAAATGGAATTTCCGGCAGCAAAAGGTCTTTTTCCGGCCGCTTCACAACATTTCACCGGAATATTGACACTGACTTCATCGACACCGGAGACCGAAATATTACGGGTGAGCACTGCTTTTGTATCTTGATTGTCGTATTTCACAGTAAAGGTAAGCGTGTGTTCTCCGGTTTTAGCGGGTTTGAAACCGTAAACCAAAGAATTGGCTCCCTCAATCGGTTGCCCGTCCAAACTCCATTGATAAGAAGGCTCGGCACTTATTGATACAAAGGGGCGGACAAACAAAGTACGTCCTAATTCTACGTATTTGGTATTATTCTCGGTAAAATATAAAGATGACGGAACTACGATTTCAATCGGAAGTTTATCGACAACCTCAATAGAAACTGTCTTCTTTGATTGTCCGTCTTCATTTGTTACGGTTAAGGTCAGTTCATAAGTTCCCAACTCATCTTGCTTGAATGTATAAGTATTTTCCGTTCCGACTTCGTTTCCGTTAAGAGTCCACAAATAAGTAGCTCCTTCTGCATTTTGAATGTCGGGTGTAAGGATATACTCACGTCCTGCGACAACTTTAAGCCCTATAGAGGGGGTTACCAATGAAATAACGGGCGGAGCCAATTCATTGACATCCACACGAATTTCTTCCTCTGTGCTGGCATCCCTCGTATCCACACGCAGGGTAACGTAATACGAACCGCATTCGTTGAAAATGTATTTCAATTGAGGCTCGTCGGAAATGATACGACCGTTGCATTTCCATGAATAAACGGCGTAATCGACATTCTGATAGGTCGGCTCAATAACGACCTCTTTTCCTATCTTTACAACGTAGATTCCGTCCTCGCTATCCAACTCAATGACAGGAGGCAATATCACGTCCTGCGATATTTCTTCGTCTTTGTTGCATGCAAATAGAAATATCGTCAAGGAGAATAAAAGCAAATACTTCTTCATTATATTTATAATTTTAATGCTGAAATTCCCTTGAAGAAAGTATTTGATTACAATCTCCATTGGGATATAATAAAAAGGGGCAAATACTTTGCACTTGCCGTTAAAAAGCATTTGCCCCAAATTCATGTTATTCGTTTACGGTTACATCAATATCGTCTATAGCAACGTAAGCAGGAGTGTTCAATCCGTATGCGCTTGAATCGCTTCCTTCGAAATTGATAGCTACAGTACATACGCTGTCACCTAAACCGCTTAAATCCACTTGATTCCATCCGGTACGGATTTTATTGGTCAAACCTGATTCTGCATCTTTACTGGAATCGAAGTTTGCCAAATAGTATTCTACTTCCTTACCTGTAGGTTTACCCGTCGCATCCAACGCAACAAATACCACCTTAAACCATCCTTTTTGTGCCGACAAAGAGCCTTGTGTAAACGAGTTGCCATCCTTCATGACTAAGTAGGTATAAGTCGTATTACAAACCCATACGCTGTTGAATTTACCATATTTCGGTGTACCCTTGACAGGAGTGTTTGTGGTAACGACTCTGTAGCCGGTTGCATCGGTCAGGTAAATCTTCGCACATTTGTCATAGGTTGCTTGTGAATCATTGTATGAATCGCTATAACCGAAAGCTACAGCAAAATTTTTACCGCTATGACCGCCGTTGGGCCAGTACACGCTACATTGGTTTTGATAATCCCCCTGTGTCAGATTATGGAAATTAGAGATGGCAAAACCACCATTCCAAAATTCATATTCCCAAGGCTGTCCGCTTACCCATTCTTGTTCCAAATAGTTAATCGGGAACTGAATGTACGTACCGGTTTGCCCGATTTGAGTGATGTAGCCGGTCGTTACCTGCTTGCCGTTGGCCGTGGCAGAATAGAGATTGTTTCCATACTGGTCAGAAGCCATTACGCTGGAAGGTACGTTATCAAAATCGATAAGCGCATTGGTAGAACTTATCGCGCGGGTTTGAATCGCACTCTCCTCATACGGAGCAAGGAAGTCATCGTCGGATGAACATCCCGTGAACACTGCGGCGGCCATTGCTACAACAGCCATTGCCAAGAATCTAAAATTCTTTTTCATAACTTAATTATTAAAAGTTAAACAAAAAGTTTAAACACACATTCGTTTTTATTGCGACAGATTTGCAACGAATGAGAAATCGGTTATCAAAAAGAATATAGGTGCCTGTGGACGAGCCTCTGTTCATTTTAATCTAATGCCAATTATCCCGTGGTCACTAAATCTATCTCATCAAGCAGGTCTTCTGGCTCATCCCGCTTATCGCGCCTTCCCAGCTTTCACCAGTGGCAAAGAGTGCGATAAACTTTAATAGGACTTACAGCTGCGAGTACAGCTCCGGATTTTCACCGGGATTCCCTTTTAATTCCGTTCGACGCTTCGATTGGAAACTTGACTGGTGCAAAGTTAATGGTTATTTTTTAATCTTGTTTCTTTTTCTGTGATTTTTATTTCAAGAAAGGATTATTTTATGGCGCGAATTGTATTTTCATGTTAATCAAGCATTTATAACAACCACGAATAGTCTTTTCCCCTTATGAATAATAGCGTTTCTCAATTATGGTCTCTTTTCATCTCACGTCGGCAATTCTCTTCGGAGAGATTTTATATGCAAAGGTACAGCGTGCGTCTGGTCGTCAAGTATCGCTTTCACTAACGGTTCCCGGATATTCTTCACGGCAGCCTTCCACAAATCGAAGATTGACTTTCACTCCCCACCTCGTTGCAGGGCATAGTCGGACGAGCCTGACTGTGCTCTTACATTGGGCGGTTGGGTATTCCGTTTCATCCCGTACACTGTTTACTTGCCTTATCCGTCCTTTTCCCGCTGTCAGTCCTGCATAAAAATCATTCCCCGACGAGAAGCCAAAAGAGTTTCAAGAAAAGGAAAAAAAGAAAATATTTGACAATCTAAAATTTACAATTATGCACAGCAGGATTTTTCAAATTTCAACGGAGCCGATAGACAAAGAAAACTATCTGAATGAGGACACACTCCAGCAAGGAGACGGGAGCTTCTATGACTATTGTTCAGAAATAGACGAGGAAGACCGTAAAGAGGATATTGCCAATTTGGTCAATCATGCCTTGCCCAAAGGAATGTTCGAGCTTATATCCGATGACACCATGCGCTATAATGGTGGAATAGAGCAATGGAAAGAGGAGTATGTCGCCAATATCAAAAAAAGAGCGAATGCTCTTACGGCAGATAATATGTTGGAATGGGGTTCGACCTATTATCTCAAACAGGCAGTGGAAAATCCGTTGGATGTCGCCTATCATTTCTATTTGGATGGCGATGGCTGCAGTCTTTTGCCGAACAGTCCTTTACGTTTATGGAGTTTGTTTGTAGGCTTGAACCGGGAACGATACTCTACATCGGAGGAGTTGTTGATTACCACTTCTGATGTTTGTCCGAAACATTGGCAACCACCCGCCTCAAAAGTGGGTGGTTGCTCTCTTTTTTGCACAGGCTCCCCGGTTACTTTTATAAATATGCTCTGCAGAGCTTCCGCCACCGGTTTCACAGCCGGTATATTCCTGTTTTAAGGGTATAATCCCTTCACAGCCCCGACATACGCCGCAGGTCTGTTTTCGTGTGCAAAGGTACGGTGGACGAACATTGCCCAAGTACCGCTATCGCTACCTGAAATAAAATTTGACGACAACTTTCCGTAATCGGAGATGACGGTATTTCATAAAATTTCATTGCAGGTTCCTTGCTCATCGTTCTTGCATCCCCCCGTTTGTGACGCACATGAAAACAACCCCTTTGGGCGAAGTCAAAAGGCTTCAAGAAAAGGGAAATAAAAAAAACAATAAATCAAAAGACAATGAGCAAGTACGATTTCATCAAGCAAGGCAACCTCCTTTTTTGGCACACTGCCGATAATGATATAGAATGTCGAATTATCTCAACTCCCGAAAAAGTGGATAGTGACAGCATCATCTTAATCTCAACAAGCTCTTCCGAGACAGAGGTTTTGGCATCGGAGTTATTACCTATTGGCTCATCAAGAAGCCACAAAGAGGAGTTTATGCGCTGGAAGAAAGAGCGTGAAGCCGAGGGCATGGAGTTTTTCAGCCGGTTGTCCGAAGTCATGGAAACAGACAGTGATTTGGCTGTAGGCGATATGGTGGCGTTTACAAACGACTACGGGGTGGTATTTGGCCCCAAAGAAGTATTAGCTTTCAGAAAACCTTGGAATGGCTATAGATGCGTATATATCGACAGTGATGCTTATTGGTTTCCAGACCGTCCCGAACAACTCACCATACTCAGCAAAGGAGGTACAGAATGACAACAAACGACATACTCAAACGACTTTGCGGCAATATTGCCGCAGGTCGTTTCAACTGGCGAAAATACTGCACGCCGCAATCTTACTTCGGTTGGGAGATTTGCGTTACCCCTCTGCATTGCTCTTACGGACAGATAGGCTACACCGTTCATTTCCCTTATACCAATATACCGGAAGTGGAATACGATTGGGAAATGGGCAAACTGACCATTGACGGCGAGAAATGGAAAAGTTATTTGCGGAACGAATAATAATAAATATCAATATGGCACAGAATTTTTATACCAAATGGCAGGACGCTATACTTGCAGATGCAGGAGACTATGTTTCAAAAGAGTACCGCAGTTTCCAGACAGCATTGGTGCGTGAGATTTCCAAATATGCCGCAGCCGTTGGTGCAAAGGTGGCTTCCAATTCAAAAGGGCATTATGACACCTCCTGCTTCATTGAGCGCAACGGCAAGTTCGTTTACATCAGCCACTCTTCCGGTCTGTCACGAATGGGCAGCGGCGTAAGAATTGAACTCGATTCGTTTCTGATACGGACAGCTCAAAATGGAAAGGACTACCGAGGGGGATGTAACCAGTATTGCGACATAGCAAATTTACAGTCTATGATAGACGGTTTGTTGGGGAAATAAACTGCAAAAAAGATGCGGAGCCAACCAGTTCCGCATCTTTTTCTTTCCATCCTTACCGGCGCATACCGCTGCCGTATTCTGCCTCTTGTAGTTCTGCCCGATACTCTTCCAGCTCGTTCAGCTTCTCGTTCACGGCTTGCAGATTGGCATCCAGCCCGACATTGTGGTCGTAAGGGAAACGATGCTGCGCGACCAGCCCGGCATTGGTGGGTTGCCCGACATCAAGCGTATCGGATTCCTTGTTATATTCGACATATAGCACTTCACCGTTCGGCATCTCGAAGGCCGGAATCTTTTGATACGCCAAAGCGGAGAACTGTTCCGCCGCCATCTCCCTGGCAACCCCTTTTATTGTATCTCCGGCGATATCGACACCGTAACGCCGGATATGGTCTCGGATTTCCTGCTCCGTGAATTTCAACATCACCTCGTAGGTTCCCCCGACACTCCCGTTGTACACGACAGCGAAATTCTCATCCTCGGCAATAAGGCTGTCACCCTTGTTGTTCGTGGCCGATAAATAAGTATGCTGTTCGTTGATGCCATTGCCGTCGTAATACTCCTTGGCAAGCGTCAGCAATCCCTCGTAATCGCCTTTCTCCCGAAGTTCGTCAAGCTGCCTCGTGTCATCCGAAAATTGGAGATACGCAACAGAAGAATAAAATGTATTCTCCTTTGCTGCCGCTCCGTTTTCCTGCTTCTCGCCGACATTTTGTTCCAGTTCTTGCGCTATCTTATCCACCTTCTGGGTAATCATCGAGGTTGCCCTTTTCACGTCCAGAAGCGTTGTCTTGATGAACTGTGGCGATTCCTTCAGCTCATCAAGCCAACCTTTAAGATACGCGCAACTGTCCTCCTTGATATGCTTGGTCATGCCGTAACGCTGTGCGACCAGTGCGCTGCCTAACTCTGCCACCAGTTCCTCACGGGCATATTCAGGAGAACCGAAAGTAGTCGGCTTGAACCTGTCAAGTACGTTTTCCGCTCCGGTGGAGTGCGTCATCTCGTGGAACAGTGTCCCGTAGAACGATTCTCCCGATTTGAACTGCTCCTTTTCGGGTACGATGATTTCGTTCTTCGTGATGGAATAGTAGGCGTCATTCTGATATTTCGGCGTAATCGGACAAATCCACAGGTTATCCCTTATCATCGTATCGACTGGGGCAAAACTGAAATGCTCGCCCTCCTCGATTGCCGGACGCGAATTTTCTCGCTCCAGTTTTTGCCACAGCTCCGGTCTCGCTTCCTGCAAGTTAGTTTGCGCGACATTGAAGACCCGGAACACCTGCATCTTCGGATAGACATTGTATTGTTCCTTTTCGTCATCGGAGAGTTTCTTGTAATCGTCATACTTGATTTTCTCCTTAGTCTCCTTATGGATACAAGTGAACGTGGTGAGCATGACCGGAAAGGATTTTTCACCACGAAGCACGGAGACACGCGGCAGTTCCTCTCCATCCTTTCCGGGCTTATTGAGCTTCTGAACACAATCGAACGTGCAGAAACGGGGAATCTTGTACCCTTCTTTCTCGCAGTGCAAAAGCAGCATAAAAGCATTCATCCCGTTGTACTCGCGCCCGTGAAGGTTGCGGGGCCACTGTAGCGTACCCTCCGTAAACCAAGGCTTTTTCCAGTCCTTTTGAATGCCCTCGATTTTCTCGATCATCATTTCGGCGAACAGGTCAAGAGCCTTGTCCTCGCTGTTCGGTCCGTCGGCATTCTTCTTTCTGTAACCGGCCATAACCCTTATTGATTATAGTTAGACGAATCCGCCACATATTGCGTCAGTTCCTCCATCTTGCAGGAAAGGTTGATTTTCCCGTTGTGTGCCGACAGGTTCATTTCACCTTTGGCATCCACCTTTACACCCGGCTGCAACCACGCTTCGCGCTCCTTACCGAAACAGAAGAAGCGCACCCACTGGTACTCGAAGCCGTCATCGACCTTCTCTGCGCTAAACGCCGAGAACACCGTATAAGGCTGGTCTTTCTTATCCCTTTTTTCCTCGATGTTCTGGCCGACCTTACCACGAAACACCAGCTCGCCCTTGACGCAATCCGCATCATCCGTAGCGGCATTGCAGATTTCATCGGCGAACAGGTTGAAATATAGCTTGTCGCCCCGGCGTTTGAGATACATCGTACCCCTCACTTCTACACGGGAGCCGTTCCGATAACCGGCGGCTTCCTCCTGACAGCCCTCCTTGCGGACATCCACCTCGATAGTGTGCCCGCCACCCGTCGCCGGAATCTGTACCCGGAGCGGAAACACCAGAAATTCTTTCTCTTCTTTATTCTTGCGAACCGACGCATCGCGGCCGATAACGCCGCATACCGTAACATTACATTTAATCATCTGTTTTTTGTCTTTAATGATACATGGATCATCCGGACAAGTGATACATGGGTTGATTGATGTTGAACTGTTGTAGAGTGCGGTCAGTCGGGTGCGCGTATCATCGCCCAGACCATCCATCCGGCGATGGCTAATTGCACGCCCACGACAACGAGCGTCCCGATCCATCCCAACAGCAGGTAGCAGAACCGGAGGTGCAACGCAAGGAGGGAAACTCCCGCCAGACACTTGCATAGCTGTATCATCACGCATTTTATCATATCGCCATGCCTTTATCTTCGCAGGTTTTCCGTTTGTCCCTGTTGCCGGGTCATCCCCTGCTCAAAATTCTGTGAGGCCGCTTCCGACAGGATAACCGTATTCAGCATACCGGTTACACGCATCTGTTTGGCCTCTTCCGTGAGTGTACCGTTGTTCAACGTGGCAGACAACCGGTTCAGCTCGGAAGCGGTCAGCTCCCGCGAGACATGCAGTTCCCCGTTGTCCGCTTCCAGAATGGCCTTGCCGTTCTCGCCGATAGTCAGGTCGCAGTTCTTCATATTCGGCAACAACGGCTTCAGGTCGATGGTACGAAGATCCATCGCGGCGGATATCGCCGTCTTCTGTTCCTCTTCCTCCCGGTTATCAATCTGTGTGGCTAAAAGCATCAGGGAGGCGAAAGCGGTCATCGCCATCTCCACAATCGGGTCGTTGCATCCCGATATTCCCACACCGCTATCCTCCGACGAAAGGAGTTTTTTCATCCATCCGTCTGGCGAAAGGTTCTTTTCAGGCACGGTATCTTCCGCCGCCTTGTATTTGACGAGCAGGTCATTTCCGTTGTGCAGCATTTGCAATTTGATATGTCCTTTCTGTGCGATTTCAGCCAGATACGCCGCAGGGTCTATATCCCGTTTCGTCCCGTCGGCATAGATATTCTTCACACCGAAATGCAGATGTTCCCCGGTCGTCCGTGTCCCCGTATTGCCCGATGTGCCAAGCCGTCCGCCTGCCTGTACCGTATCGCCGACCTTGACGGAAATCTCCTTGAGGTGCATATAGGTACATTGTACCTTGCTGCCGTCCGTCCGAGCATATTCCACCGTCAGCGACTTGCCGCCGGGTGTATTCTTGTTCTGGTTTACCGCCACGACCTTGCCGCCGCTCTCCGTAGCCAGTACCGCGTCGGCTTTGCAACGGATATCCACGCCCTTGTGCATCTGTTGCTTTGTGCTGTCCAACGGGTCTTGCCGTGTTCCGAACGGAGAGGTAATGAACAGAAATTCCTCCCGTTCCACCGGGAACGAATACCCCGTTCCATGTTCCGCACTCTCGGAAGTCTGGAGCGGATTGTGTTCCACCCCGAACTGCCGGCCTTGTGCCGTCATCTCCTGCATCACCTGTCTGTCATACTTCTGCAAGCCGTTCTGCTCAATGATTTTCTGCAGGTTCTCGGCATACTTGCCGCCTGTGGCGTAACCGGCTTTCTCAATGCTTTGTGCCCAGCCCTTGTAATCGTCCGGGGAGAGTTTGAAGCAACCGGCATAGCGGCTGTTCTCCTTCAAAAAGCGGGAATGATGCTCGTATGAATCACCCACGCTGTCATAGCTGCAGAACTTTTCATTCGGCTTATCATCGGTGTAGATTCCGTATTTGCCGCCTTCGGCAATCCACGAGGAAGTTGCCTTGATGCCGAAATGGTTGTTCTCGTTCCTTGCCAGACGGCTCTGTCCGTTGCTGCTTTCCAGTATGCCTTGCGCCAATGTGACGGAAGCCGGGATGCCATACCTTCGCATCTGTGCCATCGCATAATCTGCGTATTGCAGTGCATATTCCTGATTCTTGGTCATAATCGTCACTCCTTATCTATGAATACCCCTATGTGTTTCCTGCTCGTCCTGCCGTTTATCCTGTAGCTCTATCTCACTGATGGCGACACGCTCACCAGCACGGACAAGTTTGGGCAGATAGCTGTCCAGTTGCGTCCTTGGGAACTCTGCGAAAGCCGAAAATCCACGTTCCGGATATTTCTTCATCGTAATCCCCAATATATCAGCTCCCTTTGCCGCATCCTCATTATAAAGCCGATAGACTTCTCCTGCACGAATCAGATACAGGGCGTCGGGATGCTTTTCCTTGAGGTTGTCCCAAAACTGCCGTTTCGGAGACATATTTTCATCATTCGTCTCTTCCGACCGATTTTCCGCCACCACCTCATTCTGTTGCCGTACCTGCTCTTCCGCTTTCTGTTCCCCGACGGATTGTCCCTTTTGCAGCACATCGGCAAACAGCGTAGCCGCCAAATGCCGCTTGTAGCCGTCACGGTCTTCCGCCACCCACATCCGTTGCCACTGCTGTGGAGTGACGCTGCGGGGCTGCAGCTTTTGTCCGTCGATGGTTGCCACACACTGGATTCCATCCTGCCTGGTCTTGAAGATGGCAACACGCTGAATACGGTTCAGGTCAATCTCCGGCGTATCGCTGCCGAACAAATCCACTTTCAGGTCGGGTTTGACCTCCGCCAGTGCATAATACTTGTGCGCCAGCTCCATCCGTACCTTGTCGATGTTGTCCATCGCCTGCTTGAGCGTGGAGAAAAAACGGTTCACATCCTCCTTGTCGGGATAGACGCTGTACCCCTCCTTGTTTTCCGGCTTGATATAGAGTGCCCAACGGTTCTTGTCATCCTGAATCATCTGCACGGCATCGAACCCGACCTCATTCGCCCGTCTGACAGCTTCCGACACGTCCAGCGTGGAGAGCTTTTCCAACGTGTAGTTCCTTAACCGGGCCAGTGTCACCATTTTTTCATTGAAATAGCTGTCATCGGGTCTGTAACCCAATGCACCGTCAGTATTATAGAAACGCACCTGCTCGATACCCTCTTTCTGCAATGCCCGTTCGATACGCCCCTTGTTCATGCCGGGAATCTCGTTGTTCGCCTCGGTCGAAGCTCCTGCCGGCAAAATGACATCCGCCGATTTCGCCTCCCGGTCGATGACGAGGACGATGCTTTTCGCCGCCTTGTCCGGGTGCTGGCGGATTTCATTCGCCACAAAGTAATGCTTGGGCATCTGTTCCTGCATGGTCGTGGTCTGCCGTCTGTTTCGCAGGGTGGCGTACTCAATTTTCTCGCCCCGTTCCGCTTTTCGGATAACATCAAGCGCATTGTTCACGTCGCTTTCGAGAGCGTCCATTATACACGGGTTTTCCTTGAACTCCCGACACCAGTAATCCACCGTCTTCAGGCTTGCATCGGACAAACGCGCGGGCAGTCCCAGTTCCAACATCTTGATACCCGAAGCCAGTTCCACAACCAACCTTTCATATTTTACCGCATCCTCTGACGGAGCCACACCATTCTTCATGACCATGCCTTCACGGGCAAGTCGTTGTTGATGTCCTGTGGCACTCACGATCTGCCGCAAGGCTTCCTGCACATAATCGTGGTAATGCTCAAAATCCTTTTGGCGCGGCATATAGACCGCATCTTTGTCCGTCTCGTAATGAGGAACTCCGCTACCGTCCGAGCGCACGGGAACGAGGTTGTCCCGCATCTTCAATAGAAAGTCGTTGAACCGAGTGCGCAACCTGCGGTTGTCCGCCTCGGCATATCCTCTTTCCTGAACACTGCCGTCCTGCTTTACCGCATCCTCGTAAGCCGGCTTGTCCACGTAGGGCAACGTCGTCTGGTCGATATTGAAAAGCGTGCGGATTTCTCGGTTGTGGACACCCTTGAACTGTGCCTTCTGCTCTTCGTCCAATTGGAGATAGGCGGTACGGTCGATGGTTTCATTCGGATTGTTCCGGTTGACATACTTGTTCCAGTTATAGAACAGGAACGGTACGCCCTGCTCATGCTCCCGTACCGCAGCCCCCCGTGCCTTGGTTTCACTGTAAAGCGTGAACAGGTTGGTCTTGCATCCGTTATTGTCCGAATGCAAGGCCATAAAGAGGGCATTGAACGGGCTGGCCGAGACCCCTTGCGGATAGAGCCGGGGAAATCCCTTGCCCGATACGTTGAGCCAATGGCCGCCGGCGTTCGATGCCCCGCCCAGTGCGGCAGACAGCAGTTCCGTCTGCTTTTCTTCGGCTTTTTTTTCGATTTGCGACTTTTCTTTCATATCATCATGCTTTTATTGTTCATGGATTTATTGGATGCCCCGTGTGCGCACAATCGTCTCCCGCTGTCCGTCGTCGTAATTCTGCGAGGCAATATGGCGCAACTGGTCGCTCTTGGCAAGCACGGCGTTCGCCAGCGTGTTCAGCGGCAATGCCCCTGCACGGTAAGCCTCCGCGACGGTCGGCGTGAGCTGGATGGTACAAGGCACACGGTCTATCGTGGCGATGAGCGTGCTGCCTTGCAGTACAGGGTTTACGATACGGGAATTGAGCGGTTCGTCGGGATAACGGCGGTACTGGTTTTCCGTATGCACGTCGGCGGACGGCATGGGACGCCCCAACGCCTCGTGTCCAGCCTTGTTCAGCAAGTTCGCGCCGCCCAGACCGACAAGGAGCATCTTCAGCAGCGGGTTACGCACGAACAGACCGGCCACAATACTCGCTATCGGCAACAGGTTGTCCCCAAAGCGCAACGATTGCGTCTTGCCGGTAAAAGCTCCCAGCAGGATGTCGGGCAGCATGGCCATGACATATCCGAGGTTGCCCGTGATATCGCCCAATCCCTCTAATCCCAATGTACCGAGCAATCCGCTCCATCCGTTCGTGTTGGTCTGCACAGCCTCTCTCTCTTGCTTTTCTTCCTCATGTGGAATAACCACCTGCCGTTCCTCTTTCTCCACTTTTTCCCTCTGTTCCATTTCCGGCTGTGTTGATTCCTTTGTGGATTTTACAGCCGTTGCATTCTTATATTTCTCCAAATGCTTCAAATAGGCTTCTTCCTGTCCGGGAGCGACGATGAGCGGCACATCCTTGTACCGTTCGGCACGTTCATTTTTCTTTTCAGGGTGTCCGGGCTTTTCGGACATTTGGAAAGGGGTAAACTTTGGTGTCTGCATCCACTCCAAAAAATTAAAGTTCATCACAGGTATTTTTTTCTTCAACTGCTCGTTGGCCGCCACAATAAGCGCACTATCACCCGTCTGTACTGTTGCAGCCTCCTTACGGAAGTCCGTAAACACGTTCCGTTCGCTACCGAACACACCTTTGCTGATACATTGCTCCACAGAGAGCTTGGGCGACTTTTCAGGCTCGAAGCGTGAGGCGACTGCCGAGATAGCCACGTCCGCCCCGACAAACTTTGCCAATGTCGCCCACGAACCTGCGCCACCCATCATGACGGCATCCGCCGTTGCGCCCAATACCCGACCCGCACCTTTTTCCCATCCTTTCGGACGGTAGGCCGCTTCGCCCCGTGCCTCGATTTCCTCAGCAAGCGGCGAGCGGTTCAAGGTCTGCGAAAGTCCGAGCAAGCTTGATTCTGCGGCTTTGCGGATGATGTAGTCGGCTGACGATTTCGGCATTCGCTCCTTGACCAGCCGGTCGATCATCAGTTCCTCTACCCGGTAGTCCATATAGGCGTAGGCAAGGTCACCGCCCAATTGTTCCGACAGTTCGTTGTACCGTTCACGCCCGATTTCCCGCACGACGGTATCGCGCCATTGCCCGGCCATGTATGCGAGGTCTTGCTGTATCTCCTTGGAGCCGGTAATCTCCGCCTTGCACATTCCGATGTAGTCCTCCGTCGTCTTCGAGTTCCATTCGCCCGTAACCTTGAGTACCTGGTACGGGTCGCCCATCGGCTGTGCCGCAGACGCCATTGCGCTGAGTATGCCGCCCAATGAGGTGGAATACTCCCTCATTTCCTCGCCCTGCTTCTTCGTGAGGAAAGCCTGCGTTTTCGACATGACGGGAGCGAGATGGCAATGGAAATAATCGCTCACAAGACGTTCTATTTCCGCGAATTGCCGGCTATGTCTGATTCCATCCATGTTGTGTATTATATATTTATCTGTTTCAATAGCTGTTCTTTCGTCTGCTCGATGGCGTTGTGGTAAACCTCCATCTGCCGGGGAAAGAACTCTTCCAGCCATGCGTCCTTTTCGATGTTGTCCTGCATGAACCGTATCGCCTGCTCCCGTTCGATTTCGACGGATGTCTCGCCCTCTTCCCGATTGTTGAACCATGCCTTGGTCCACCAGCGCACACCCGCCCGGTCGGGATAGACCGTGACAAGCCTCGGTATGTCGAAGCTCTGTATGTCGATGTCCAGTTCCGCCAACAGGTCTATGATGCCGCCATAGGTCAGGGCTTCGTCATGGAGTTTTTTTTTATGTCGCTGCTCGCAGTGGAGAGGTACACATCATGCCGCAGGGCGAGGTAATGCAGGAAATCCGCAATAAGGAGGTTCTGCACCTTGCAGGCCAGCGGCATGGCCTTGTGTCCCAGTCCGAGCGGATTGGCCATGCTCGGCATATTCTCGTAGAAATACTCCTTCATCGCGCCCACCGTGAAGATGTGGCGTAGCGACTGCTCCGTATTCCGGGGCAAGGTGTATGCTCCATGCCGCAAATCCTCCATATAGTGCGGCAGGAAGTGCAGCATCAGTTCCTCTATCTCCCTTTTGTCCCGTTCATAATCGGTTTTCAGTTCCATCTCCAAGCCGGATAAATAGTCTGTCTCGTGTCCGCCGGCCTGACGCATTGCCTGTATGTTCCCGTACAGCATCGTCAGGAACTCCAGCGGGTTCAGTTCCTCGCCCTTGAAGCGGACGGTCATGTGCAGTTTGTCACCGCTCAAAGCTACCGTCTGTCCGGCCTTTACACGCTGTCCGAATTGAGCGAAGACATTGGACAGATTTCCGTATGTCACCTCATACTCCCCGTAGCGGATGGTCTGGCAGATGCCGTGTCCGGAATCGTTGCCCACGCCCGACACAATGCCGCTGGCGAGGGCAGAAAGCATATAGCACCGCACGTTGAAGTCAATGCCGTGATGAAAGAATTTCTCGCCCGTCGCCGGGTCGGTCTGTTCGCCGTAGCCGAGCGACAGCTCCACGTCTTTGCCCTGCTGTTCCTCGAAAGGCATACAATAACCGCTATCGGATTGCAGGATCATTTCTTCTGTATATTTCATGCTGTTTACCTATTGATTCATATCCCTATCTTCTCATCCCTCCGCCATGCGTCTGTTCCTCTGCCGGAAGTTCGGGCGTCCGGGTGCGCTGCACGTTTTCTGTCTCCGGCGTTCGGAAGACACCCGCATTGTTGCCGATGAGCATCATGCCGAGGAATGCGCCGGCAATCTTGCCCAGCCAGCCGAAGCGTCCGAATATGAGGAACGCCGCCGCAACCAGCCCGGCAATACTCAGCCCCGACACGTTGCCGCTGCCGAGGTTACGGAAAAAGTTGCCGAACATATCAAGGCCTCCGCCACCGGAGGCTTGGCGCAAAAAGTTCGACACACCGTTCAGCTTGTTGTCGATGCCGGTTACCGCACCGCTGACCGAACTGACGGCTTCCCCGGCCTTGCCCGTCAGTTCACGCACTCCGTCCGCCGTCTCCGCGAGGGTATTCGTTGCCGGTTCGCCGATGACCGCATCGCTCACGATACGCACCACGCTTTTGTCGGTGGTCAGCTTCTCCCAGCCCACATAACCGACCGCACCGCCGATGGTCGCCGTCTTGACGGCCTGACCCGCGCCACGCAAGGTCTGCGAAGGGTGCAGCACTGCCTTACCCATACTTTTGCCGGTAGTCGCTGTAGCCGTACCGACACCTTTCATGGCCTTGCCGCCATATTTCAATAGTGTACTCCAAACGCCCATACGTTGTCTGTTTTTAAGGTCTTACATTTCTTCCTATCTGCCGCCAGCGTCTTTTGGCGGCTTCCACGATATCCCGTTTGTCGGCTGCCGGGCGTGCCCCCTCGTCGATTTCACGCCAGATGTCGCCCATCGTCGTGTATTTCACCGCCTTGGTCAGCCGTTGCAGTTTCTTGTTCATCATCTTGAGCTTCGGACGGATGCCAAATACGATTTCCATGCGCTCCTTCTCCGTCATTTTGTTGTCTGACAGGCACGCCATGCGGATGTCATTCACAATCTCCACGCTGTTCATAATCAGTTCCCGGTAAATGCGGTTCCGTTGCGTGGAGAGAGCAACGGCCAGCGCGTTGGGACTATTGCGGCTTACCTGTCTGGTAAAGTCTCCCATATTGTCCGTCAGCCTTGATATTTCGTGGTAAAAACCGTATATCTGCGCTGCGTAGCAGATTATCGACCGGAAAGAGTCCAAATAGTTGTTGAACTCCCGTTGCAGGTCGGTCGTGGCTTTCACTTCCTCTTTCGTCCACAGGTGTCCGGTGGTCTGTATCAGCATGACCTTCTCCTGGTTCTTCAGCTCCTTTTCCGCCTTGTCGGTATAGAGCAGGATCATCCCGGCAAGCACGGGGTCGTTCTGTGCCCGAACCTTGCCGATACCGATGCACAGCAATAAGATGCCTATCCAAATCGTCCGTTTCATCATTCACCTGATTTTATCGTGCAAGGACGGCAGCCCTGCGCCAACGGGACATGGCCATCCGTGCCGCCTCTCCGTTGTTGCGGTCGAGCATCCCGGCCGTCACGTTGTTCCACACGTCATTGAGGGTATAGTACCGTATGCTCAGGTAGAGCAGGTGCAGCTTCCGGCTGAAAACCGAAAGTTTGTCGTTCAACGCCCACAAGGTCTTGCTGCGTTCCGCACCCGTGAGCATATTCTCTTTGCCGCCCTTGGCCACTGCGTCATTCAGGAGCGTGAAGACCGATACCAGTTCCGTTGCCGTCTCGATATACAGATTGTTCATGCTCATGGAGGCGATGATGCCCTGCGGGTTGTTTCGGATGGCGTTGCCCAATTTCCCTAACGTGAGAAAGATTCTCACGCCGTCGTTGTAGAGATGGGTGCAGGCTTTCAGCGATGAAGCGTAGCCGCTTACCGTCTTGAGATAACTGTTGTACTGCTTCTCCCATTTGTGGATGCGGTTAAACTCGGCGGCGATGCTGTTCTGCAGCATAGCTGTCTTCGTCTGACCATTTATCTGTTTCTCTATTTGGTCATTGATAACCTCGTTGCCCTCGGCCAACGCCATCCATTCCAACGGATTGGACGCCGTGATTTGGGCTTTTGCCCAGTGTGGCATCAGGCAGAGGGCAAAAATGACCAGACTAATGATTCGTGATTTCATATATTCCCTTTTTTCGTTTGTTATACTCGACCCGTTCCCGGATAAGCGTTACCACATCGAAGTTGTGTCTGATGCCTACCAAATCAAGCCGGGGTGTATTCCTGTCCATCGAGAAGATGCGTACCGTCTTTAGGCCGCAAAGCTGCTGCATGAGGCTTTGGTGTTCCACAAAGTCCACGATACGATATTGTTCCATGTAGTCCGTCTTCCGGGACAGCACCCCATGCCTGCTGATAAGCTGCTCGCTACCGATGTGGTAGCGTGTCCGGCGCAGATAGATGAAACGGTACAGCAATGCCAAAGAAAGCAATGCGGCAACCGATACGGCAAGAGCTGTCAGAGGCAGTCCCTCCATGCCACCGTACACCCATGCTGCACAGCACAATACGATTGCGGGCAGCTCGTCGATGACGAACTGTCCGGCGTGCGGTTGCAGCACGATGCTTTGGAAATGTCCTGTGGGTGCATCGGTCATCATCGGCGAAAGTGTGTTTGTTGTTCCTCTTCCGGTGACTGTTCTCTCGCCTGTGTCTCATCGACCGTCTCTTCCTGTTTCTGCCCGGCCAAAAGCTGTTCGTTCCAGTCCTTGTTGGGATAGGTAGGCTGTTCACGGACAAAAGAGGCGTCATTCGCCTTGTCCAGACCGAGGAACTCCCGCAATCCTTCACGGAACTCCTTGTAATTTCCGTTCATGATATCCGTCTGTTCCCGTATGTCGTCCGGATGGCACAGGCCGCTCGAACGCATCGACATGGCTTCTTCCCATGCGGATTCATATTTCCCGTAGCTCGACCGCAAAGCGTCGGGCAGCAGGTCTATGTCTCCTTCATCGAGGTTCTTGCCGTCAGCGACGGAATCCAGATAAGGCTTCCGCTCCGGTGTCTCCTCGATGGTGGAACGGACAGCCCGGTACATCTCCTGTTGCAGGTTCTTGGCAAACTCGATTCCCGCAAGGTCGGTATCGAAACAGATGTGTTGCTTGGCAGGAAGCGAGAGCGTGAGGACACCCCGCATCTGTTCCACCGTCGGGTTACCGCCGGTAGATATGAAGACCGCTTTCCGCAAATCCTTGTCGTTGGCCTGATGAAGCTGGTAATAGGCCATCGCGTCGTATGCACTCTCGAACCAGTAGATATGCTTGGCTTCGGTAAGCGTAGTTTTGGCTGGGCTGGCAATCCATAGCCCTTGGCTCGAATTGCTCCCTTCCGCCTTCCCTTTATAACTGCCGCTGCCATCCATGCGAGGGCGCCCTCGCTCTTCCAGACCGACAACCTGTCCCGTATCTTTCGGAACGGTCAGCGGAAAGGCGAGGTTGGTGTATTTCATGCCGTCCTCACGGTGTTTCGTCGCCAGACAAAAGTTCCGGTGGAAGGCGTATTGCGTGTAAAGGTCGATGCCCCGATGCTTGAAGAACGGATAGAACTTCTTTTGTGTCGCCCGATCCTGCGGATTGAACTGGTGAATGTCGTAATCCGCCATGTCAAACGGCTTCACATCCCGTTTAGGCTGGATAATCCGGGTATCCCGGTCAGCGACGGGATGGTTCAGCAACCGGTTGCAGACAAGGTTTACCAGTCGGTCGGGAGACACACCGGCATGGTATTCCGCGAAAAAATGCGGATGCTCCTTGATAAAGGAAATGATGTTATACGACTTCTGCTGTTGCGGTTTGAAACAACATTTCCCTTGCTGCGTGACAATGAATTTGTCGTTGCGGATGCGCCGCCCCTCGCTGTCCAACCGGACATACGAGGGATAGCGCAGGCCGTCACGCCGGTTCAGGTGATAGCCCGCGTCGATAAGCACGTCCTGAATGTTCAGCCTGCGCAGAAAATCGTCATAAGTCAGTTCGCCCTCTCTCATGGTTTACCTCCCCATTCTCATATCATTGATTTCACGGTTCATCTCTGCCTCGAAACAACGGATGGCCACATCCCTCGGCGTATCGACACCCGGCTTGAAGTACGGGCGTGGCGGACCGCCGAAACACTCGCCGTAGAACTCCGGGGCATGGCAGTGATGGTGGATGCCGTGTGCGACACCCGCCGCGACTACCGTACCTGCGGTGAGGGCGGCAAAGATTTTCGTGCCGAGACCCCGCTGTGCTTCCGGGCGTGTTTTCATGTCCACTTCGCTGAAAATCTTGGAAAAGAGCTTCATCCGGTGATAGTCATCCACAGCAAGGAACTTGTCGTAGTCCCGTTGGGTTATCTCATGGCTGATAGCCTGACCGTCGATAACGGCGGTCATCCTGTATTTCCCCTCGGTCTGTGCCGGTTGAACGGCTATCTGGCTCACTTCGACTTCCCGCCCGTGTTTCTCTTCCCGATACCATCCCTTGTTTTCATTCAAAAACTGGAGGTCACGCCCGTCCACTACCGCACCGATATTTCCCTGTACGGATTCCTCTTGCTGTTGCAGCGAGGTTTTCACTGGCATAAAAGCCTCTTGCTCCTGCCGTTGGCGTTGTTTCAAATCCTGCTGTACTTCGGGATGCAGACCGATAGCGATGCGTTGATCGCTGTTGAGAGCCTCCATCGTCACTTTGTCGGAAAAGTCAGCCCCGATAATGCCGTTCAGCAGTTCCAGACGTTTCTCTACGGGCTGCTCCTCGATGGGTGCGGCAACCAGTGTCCTCACTTCCTCTTCCGTCAGGTCATAGACCATATCGGCTTGGACGCTTTCCGACTGCACGGTCAGCGTCTGCTTTTCCGCATCCACGACAAGACCGTGCGAGGCAAGGCACTCCGCCCATTTCTCGTTGGAGAAATAGACCGGAGAGGCTATAAGCTCCTTGTACGGCCGTGCCGGTTCCTTGCTGCGTGGACGGCTGACCATCGGCGTGATAGCCGCCTGCAAGTCCTGCAGCACATCCCGTTGCTGTACGGGCTGCTCCTGTTGATGCCCCTTGTAATAGAAGCCGTAACCGCCTGATTGCAGTTCGCCGGGCTTCATGCGCCCGTCGGGGCGTTCGGGTACGATGGACGGCCCCGGAAAGAACAGTTGGCCGCCGACCCTGCGAAGGTGGAAGCCCAACTGGTTGCGAGGTGTCCAGCCAAGGAACGGCGGGGGCATTCCCATACGCCCCATGCGCCCGTACTCGCCGATGACGATGCGGTAGCCGTGCAGCCCCATAGCCACACGACCGTTGGCATTGCGGGCATGGACGAAGTTCTTGGGCATATAGAAGTCCTTGCCCACGATGCTCGTCAGCACGTTGTAGGCCTTCTTGTTGGCAGTGTTCGTTCCCCAGTCCGTGAGTGCCAACATCTGACGTTCGGTGATCGGATAGACCAGCAGGGGCGAGTCATGTCCCTGCACGATCAGCCGATACCCTGCATCGTCAAGTGCAACATGGGCTTGAAGCCCGTTGCGCATCAGCATATCGCGCATTTCGGGCTGCAAGTCCATCTGCCGGGGATTGGTATTCGTTCGTATCGCCATAGTCTGATTGTTTTCGTTATGCGTCTCCGCTTTCCATTGCTGCCTCCAACTGTTCGTCCTTGAAGCGGACGAACTCGGCGGCGGATTCGTTGCCGACTGCAAGCCCTTTTTCCTCGCAGTAACGGGCGTATTCCTCCTGCCAGTCGGCGGAGAAATGATTGACGTAATCGAGCCAGCCGTATTCGCCGCTCTGCATCTTCCCGACAAGTACGTCTTCGGGATAATATTCGTTCTGTGCCATAATGTACGGATTGATGTTTTACTTATGGAGAGCTGTCGCACGATTGCGCTCGCCGCTCTTCTTCTGTTCGTTCCACAGCTCTTCGGTGTAGTCTTCCTCCGAAACGTAGTCAAGGTTACCGTCATCGTCCATGACCCAGCAGCCGTAGCACCCGAAGGTGTATTTGTCCCACTCTCGCTTGGGTTGGTTGCGCCATTGCTGCGCGTCGCCCGAACAGATGCGGATGCCGGTCTTGGCATGAAGGTCGATGCCCACTGTGGCAGGCTCGCCGCCCACGACTACCGTCAGCGGCTCGCCGTGCTGCATCCCGTTTACCTCCACCGTACCGAGGCGCATGACCTCGGCCAGCACTTTCAGGTTGCGTGCGATGATGGGCGTGGGGACATACATCACCTGTTTCGTCTCGGCGTCAATCTGTACGAAAGCCTTGCTGCTCCGTCCGTCCGACATTTCCACATCGGCGACAATCGCCTTGCCGTCGAGCAACTGTTTCTGCTGTGCTTCGTCATACCGCTCCAGTGGAGAGGATTTCAGTGCCGGATAGAACACCACATCCACCTGACCGTCGTCCATGCGGATAAAGGCAAAGCGGCTGCGGCTCTCGATTTGCCCGCCATGCTCGTCAGTGACACGCACGGGAAGCACGGGAGAATGCCGGCCGTTGCAGATGTCTTCCAACACACGCATCGGCAAGTCCTCGATCATTTCCCTTGTAAGACCGAATCGTTCCAGTGTCGAAAAGGGTAATTCATCAAATTCAATCTGAACTTTTTTCATACTATATTCATATTATAAAATTGTACTATACAAAGATAGAGACATCTTATTATGACGGACAAAAATACAGCTATATAAATGGTTGTAATATGCTGTTTTTATCTTCATTAGTACAATTATCTAATCAAAATCGTACTAATAGACGCAAAATATCAAACCAATACAAGAAATGACGGTAGTTTGTTTCCGACATGAAAATTCCCGTTATAACTTTGCCGAATGAGAAAAATTCTACTGATAGCAATATCGGGTATTTCATTCTGCACGATGCCCGTTCAGGCGCAGTTCAACACGATTGCCAAGACACCAGAAAGATACAAGGTAGAAGCCTTGCAGGAGGGTATGAAAAAGCCGGAGCCGACACCCGAAAGCATGGCTCCTGCACAGGAGACTTCGACAAAACCTGCCGATGAAAGTAAGAAGTTGTGGATTGACCGTTATCTCAGTGTGTCTTATCCATTGCAGCGCATCAGAATTACATCGCCATACGGCTACCGGAAAGACCCGTTTACCGGGAAGAGGAAGTTTCACGGGGGTATCGACCTGCACGCACGGGGCGAGCAGGTATTGGCCATGATGGAGGGGGTGGTCGTCAAAGTGGGACAAGACAAGACGTCCGGCAAGTATGTGACACTGCGGCACGGAAATTACACCGTCAGCTATTGCCACCTTTCACGGGTGCTGGCCGCCAAGGGTACGGTAGTCCGTCCCCGCGATGCCGTCGGTATTACCGGCTCGACCGGACGAAGTACAGGCGAGCACTTGCACGTCACCTGCAAGCTAAATGGCAAGAATATCAATCCCTCGGTTCTCTTCGATTACATCAAATCCATGCAGCAGGAGTGTGTGTCGGCATTAGCTGGACTGTTATAGGGCTGTTAAGCCAACACCTCATCCAGGTGACTGTAATTCAGAAGTTTGATTTCTCCAGCAGTATTTTCGAGTGTACCCGCATAGGCCACCGCCTTACCCAGTATGGTTTCTTTGACCCAGCCGTCCATTTGTTTCAACGCCTTCTCGAAGTCCGCATGGTAGGTCATCGCCGACTTGATTTCAATACCGTATAGCCCCGAATGTTTTTTCAACAGCAAATCGACCTCGTTCTGGTTCGAATCCCTGTAAAAATAGAGGTTGCTTTCCTTGCCTTGGTTATACCGCCGCTTCAAGGCTTCCGTTACGATGAAGTTCTCGAACAACGCCCCACGCATCTTGTCCCGTGCAAGCTGTTCCGGCGATTCGATGCCGAGCAGGTGACAGGCAAGCCCTGTATCCGTAAAATAGAGCTTGGGAGTTTTAGTCAGCCGTTTGCGTGTGTTCTCGAAATAGGGAGGTAGCAGGAAAACAATATAAGATGCCTGTAAGACGGACAGCCATGCCGTAACGGTATGTGAACTGACACCGATTTCGTTGGCCAGTTCAGAGGCTTTGAACAGCGATCCGATACGTCCGGCGCAAAGCCTGATGAATGTGTGGAACTGCATCATGTCCTTGATTTGTAGCAGGTCGCGCACGTCCTTGTCCAGATAGGTTTTCATGTACGCCGGATAAAGAAATTTGGGTATGTTACGGCCCGAATAAATGGCAGGGTAAAACCCGTTAAACAGCAGGTTGTCAAGAGGCGTATCGGTGATCTGCTCCCGTATTTCGGAGTATGACAGGGGGAGCAACTCGAAAACGGCGGTACGTCCTGCCAAAGACTGTGTAACCTTTTTCAGCATGGCAAACTGCGAACTGCCCGAAAGGATAAACCGCCGGTCGGCATCATTGTCCACCATACCCTGAATATACGACAGCAGGTTCGGAGCGTTGTGTACCTCGTCAAGAATCATGCCCTCCGTGTGCTGGTTCAGAAAAGCGACCGGGTCGTTTTCGGCGAAACTCCGGACATCAAGATTTTCCAACGAGTAATACGGTAGGTATGAGAACAAGTTGCGGAGCAGCGTCGTCTTTCCGGACTGGCGCGGTCCTGTTACCGTAATGACTGAAAAATAGCGGTAAGCCTCTTCTATCACGGCGGATAGCTCCCTGTGGATATATTTTGCCTCCATACTGTTTATGCAATTTTGAAATACAACTGCAAAATTACATAAAATACGATACACCGCAAATTTTTCAGGGTATTTTCTCACATCCCAAGCCGTTTTTTCTATCATATACGACTCTTCTTTTTTACAAAATCCTTGCTTTTACCGGCAGGTCATTCTTTACTCTTTTCGTCGGCGAATGTAGGACGAAGCGCATAATCGCCAAGCCGCATTGCATTCGGATGACGAAAACAGACTGTTACACGGTCGGTTTTCTATCCGGGTTTGGCTTATGATGCCACAGCTTCATCCTCTGGCTGCCTCAAAAAGCTGAAAACAAACCTGCACGGCAAACGAAAGCAGGGAAAAAGAAAAATCAGCATGATAGTTCAACCAATTAAAAGTAAACAAGTATGGTAGAAGAAATTAGACAAGACGACAAAGTGATATTATCGAGCGAAGACGGTTTTTCCGTCCCTATGATTTTCAACAACCTTTGTGGAAAGAATTTCATTGGCAAAGAATACAAGGACTATATCAGGCATATAGCCTTTGAGGAAATGGGACTTAAGCCGGGCATCGTGTCCCATTATCGGGACGGTGTTCTATATAAGAACGGCACAATCCCGGAACTTTGAACAGGTAAACCAAAATAGGAACAGCAAAAATCAAAATTTATACAAATATGGAAACAACAACTATTCATCCGGCAGAAGCCTATCTCCGAAACGAGCAGAATTCCACCTCTTTATATGTAAGGATTGCAGGACAACGTAGGCGATTATTCATCAACCGCAATGAAAACGTCATCGGCATTATTGCGCCAAGAAAACGAAAAAGCGGGTACATCTTCACGGATTGGGCAAGCATTGAGAAGATATACTATCCGTCATCCTCTCCCGAAGATGCAGCGGACATAGGAAAGAAACAGGTCTTGAAATACCAGAAACTTGCCCGACTTGCCACGCATACGAATGATTGGCTTCGCAAAATCGCTAATGCCGATTTGGATAAATCCCTCTACGAGAACCGCATCACGACCGGCACACGCATCGACGGCAAGTGTATCGGACTTGCCACCATCGAGAAGTATTGCAGCAGTTGGGATATGGCTCGTTTCAGAACGGCACTGAAGCAAGGCGAAAAGTTTTCCACCGGACGCTTCGACTTTTGTGGCTATGACGGTACGTTATGGTGTGAGCCACGCGAAAATGGAGATATGGCGGCTGGATTCAGCAAAGAATACAGGAATTGTGGCAACGGCTACTATTATCTGCTTATCAACGATGAATACATGATAGGCTATGACATAGACTGAGTTATATGCAAGACCGTATCGGGCAAAGTCTCGGTACGGTTTGTTGTTCCGATCGACCAACGGCCTTTTATAAAATTCCTTTCTCCCTCATATAGCCTTACATCCTGCGGCCAGTTTGCTTCAAGCAGCCTCACGCATTTTGTGTAACACGTTACATAAAGTGCGTGAAGCCCCTTTTTGCAAAAGGACGGACACGGACAGACTTGGCATTACAGGGGGCGGGATAAATCCTGCCCTCTGTAGTCCCAAGACAGTCCATCGGAAAGTCCGTCCCGGCTGGCCGCCTCACTCTTTTATTCATAAATCTTTCCTTTTCTAACGGATTCCCATTAAACCCAAGTCCGCTGCCGTGCGACCTACGGAACAGAATTTTCCGCAAAGGTAACCGGCGGCTCCAATCCTGCCAATGCCGGCATACTGCCGCAAATGACACGTAAAAATCTTCCTCTCCGCTGTCGAGCGTATTTTTCCGGATCAGCCTTGTCCGATTGTTCCCCGCCACCTTCTGAAAGCAGAAAAATCTTCCCGGCGGTCGCAAACAGACCGAACAAAGGGAAATAGTAATCTTGATTCATGAGTATTACAAAAACAATAATAAGTATGGAAATATTAAAAATAGTAATTCCCAAGTGGAATATAGCGGAAATTACTGGCTATGACCCGATGACAACCTTTTGGCAGGACTTCTCTATGGCAGACAAGTTCGGGAATGAAGCCATAGCTGACACATACAGAAAGGTTAAGGCAGAATGGAAAGATAACTACAAGCATTGGACAGAGCTGTGCCTTGTACTTAATCACAAAATTTGGCAATGGCACGAGCGGGACAACCAGAAAGCCACGCTCTATGACCGCCGAATGGCCAGACGAGCTGCAGGAGTATTACTTTCAAATAACGGATTAAAGCAATCGGTAGGACGGTGTGAAGTCTCCCCACTATAAACTCAAAACTATGACCGCTCAAGAAAAGATACAAAAAGTAACGGAAATATCCCAAAGCAAAGGCTGGAGTATAAGTGTGGATGACAAAAATAAATCAAATATTCAGTTCGACTTCCAACGCTATACCAACTATGGGCAGGATTTTAATTTCAGTGCCGAAATGAAATGTGAGGACATTGATACCCTCATTGCTGACATGGAACAATATTTCGAGGGTTTTGACCCGGATTACGAAGCCTATCTATGGATTGGAAATGATGGGCACGGTAAAAATGGCGCACCTTACCACATCAAGGACATTGTATCGGATATGGAGGAAGCGGAAAAACAAATACACGACTTGTTGGAAGCACTTGAGACAGAATTTATCTAATGCGCATGATGATGATTTATAAGACTAATTCCAAAATGAGCTTATTTTGCTGTTATACAACAAATACTAAATGTAGTATATACTAAGGTTAGTAAAGTAGGATATTAGGAAATATCCCATCAGAAATGATAGAATGCACTACATTTAGTCAATCAGTATTTTAGTATAGTAGTAGATGCTATAATACTAAAATATACAAAAGTAGTAAAATAGTATACACTAATAATAGTAAATACTAAAAATAGTATTATCTTTGTATCAGATATAAAGACACGAAATTATGACAAAAATAATCGCAGTTTTGAACCACAAGGGCGGTGTCGGAAAGACAACTACCACCATCAATCTTGCTGCCGCATTGCAGCAGAAGAAAAAGCGTGTACTGCTCATCGACATGGACGGTCAGGCAAACCTCACGGAATCCTGCGGTCTCTCCATCGAAGAGGAACGGACGGTGTACGGAGCGATGAAAGGCGAATATACCTTACCGGTATTCGAGTTGGAAAACGGTCTTTCCGTTGTACCGTCCTGCCTCGATTTGTCGGCGACAGAATCCGAGCTTATCAACGAGCCGGGGCGGGAATTAATACTAAAAGGGCTGATTGCAAAATTGCTTGAAACCCGTAAATTCGACTATATCCTGATTGACTGTCCGCCCTCGCTGGGTTTGCTGACACTGAACGCCCTCACATCGGCGGATTTCCTGATTATCCCGGTACAGGCGCAGTTCCTCGCCATGCGCGGAATGGCAAAGATTACAAATGTGGTCGGGATTGTCAAGGAACGTTTGAACCCAAACCTAAATATCGGCGGCATTGTCATCACCCAGTTTGACAAGCGCAAGACGCTCAACAAAAGTGTGGCGGAACTAATCAGCGAATCGTTCTGCGACAAGGTATTCAAGACCGTCATCCGGGACAATGTATCATTGGCCGAAGCTCCGATAAAAGGCATGAATATCTTTGAGTATAACAAGAACAGCAACGGGGCAAAGGACTACATGGAGTTAGCAAAAGAAGTGTTGAAATTAAAATAAAAACGATATGGGCAAAAGTGATTCATTGAAAAACGGCATGAGAAGCGGACTGGACGGCTTGCTGTCATCCACCGGGAAGTCCACGCAAAAGAAAGAACCTGCACCGGTCAAAACGGAAAAAGAGCCTGCTGTACATTGCAACTTTGTCATAAACAAAAGTATTCATACCCGGATGAAGTACCTCGCCATCGAAAAGAATATGTCTCTACGGGACATCGTGAACGAGGCGATGAAAGAGTATTTGGAAAAGCACGAGAAATAACCGGTACGGCGGTTGTAGTCCCCATCCGATATACCTTTTATAGCATACCGCTATCTTATGGGCACGTCCACAAGGTAGCGTTTTTCCTGTTTATACCCTCCTGGGTGTTCTCCTGTTCTATTACCTCTTATAACCGCATGGTTGTATTACTTTTTTATTTATTCCACTTGCCGCTTGTCCGGCCTCGTTCCTGCCATCGCCGGTTGGTTTTCCAGACGCAAATTTGGACTGCCGCGCTTGATTTCACCGCTTTGAAGTGCATTTCTCGTAAAATTCTTCCTTCCTGCGAAAGAGTAATTTTCCGGAAAAAGCGTTGAAAATAGCTTGTTCGTCAGTCCCTTGAAGCATCTGTAAATCCCAAGCGGTTCAGGCAGAGAAAAGAACCGAAAAAAGGGAAAATAAAAAAATCAAATATCAACCAATTAAATTTTATGATTATGGCAACAACAGCAGTTCAAGCAGTAGAGAAGAACATCACATCGGTAGCATTGGCAGACATTCAGCCGAGTAACTACAACCCACGTAAGAACTTTGACGAGACAAGCCTTGCGGAACTTGCCGAGAGCATCCGTCAGCAGGGAGTGCTTCAGCCTATCGGTGTGCGCCCTATTGCGGACAACCGTTTCGAGATTGTATTCGGAGAACGCAGATACCGTGCTTCCCTCATGGCTGAATTGGCGGAAATTCCGGCTATCGTCATGGAAATTTCAGACGAGACAGCCGAGGAAATGGCGATTACCGAGAACCTGCAGCGTAAGGATGTGACCCCGATTGAGGAAGCCAACGCCTACCAAAAGCTCATAGACAGCGGTCGCCACGATGTACAGTCCTTGACCGTGCAGTTCGGCAAGACGGAGGCATATATCCGTACACGACTTAAATTCGTTTCCTTGATACCCGAAATCGCTTTGCTGTTGGAGCAGGACGAAATCACAATCAGCGTGGCAAGTGAAATCTGCCGTTATGGGGAAGAGATACAGCGTGAGGTGTACGACCAACATCTGAAAGAGGGGGTGCAGTACAATAGTTGGCGAGGCATGAAAGCTTCCGAGGTGGCACAAAGCATCGAACGGCAATACACCGCAGACCTCAATCGCTATTCATTCGACAAAACCCTTTGTCTTTCATGCCCTCACAATACCAATAATATGATGTTGTTCTGTGAGGGTGGTTGCGGAAATTGCGCCAACCGCGCTTGCTTGGTGGAAATGAACACATCGCACCTTACCGAAAAGGCTATGCGGCTCATGGAACAGCACCCTGCCGTTCCCCTCTGCCACGAAAGCTACAATTACAATGAAGCTGTCATCGACCGACTTACCGCTATGGGCTACGAAGTGGAAAGCCTTAAAACCTATGCAACGAAATACCCCGAAAGCCCCCAAGCACCTCAAAAAGAGGATTATGATACCACCGAGGAATACGAGGATGCAGAAAAGGATTACGGGCAGGAATTGAACGGTTACACCGAAAAATGCGAAGCAATCCGCACCCGAAGCGAAGCAGGAGAAATCTCCCTCTATCTCCGTATTGAGAGCAACGACATTACACTGTGCTATGTTGCAAATACCGCTACCACCGTAAACGGTACAGCAACCGAAATGCCGCTTTCACCTATCGAGAAGTTGGAAAAGCAGGACAAACGCAACAAGGAGATTGCCCTCGAAAAGACCGTTGAAGACACCAAAAAGCGGATTTTAGAGGTCGATATGTCAGAGCGCAAATTTGGACAGGACGAGGAGAAAATGGTGTATTTCTTCCTGCTCTCCTCACTCCGCAAAGAGCATTTCAATGAGGTGGGAATTGAAGATAAAGGTTCTTATTACTACCTTACGAGCGAGGACAAAATGCGCATCATCGAGAACCTTACCGCCAAGCAGAAAGCCGTTATCCGCAGGGATTATCTGATTGCCAATTTCAAGGACGCATTCGGTAACAACGCCACAGCCTCCCTGTTGCTTGGCTTCGCCCAAAAGCATATGCCCGAAGAACTTGCCAATATCCAAGACGGATATAATGAAGTGTACGAAAAGCGGCACCAACGCATTAAGGAAAAAAAAGCCGCTTTGCAGGAACAAGCCACGCAGGAAGCGGAACAACCCGATGAACCGCAACCCGAAGCGGAAGCACAGACCGAACCGCAAACGGAAGAAATAGCTGCCTGACAAATGTTGTTGTCATAACGAATAGGGGGGGGGAAATCCGCCCTCTATTCATTTTTGTATGCTCCGGACAAAGGACCCAAGTACCTCTTTTAACTTTCTGACGAACCCGTCACCACCCACCCTTCCTCCATTCATAGCTTTCGTTTCCTCTCTTTTTTACCATTTTCAACTTCCCTTTTATAGCGTTTCCCCAGCTTCATTCCCTGTCAGCCCCGGTTTGGTTTTATCAGATGCAAAGGTCGGCCGTCGCGCTTGATCCGGCGGCTTGAAATGTATTTCCTGCAAATTCTTCCTTCCCTCAGAAAGAGTAATTGGCAGGAAAAGCCTCCCGTATGAAGCTGTACCGACAACCGTTTACCGCATCTATAAAATCCCAAAGCGGTTCCGACAGAAAGGAATCGAACGGAGGGAATAAAAAACAAATCATTAAAATTCAAGATTATGGACAACATCAAGGAAAGCAAGGAGTACCAGCTCGCCAAAGACTGGGAAAGAGCAGTGAACGATTACGGCTTCAATCCCAAACGGTTTGCAGCCGCTATCCCCGAAATGCACCCCACGCTGCAGCAAAGCCTTTACAGGTTGGTAAAGGAGTGTATCGTGGTCATGGCAGACGAGACACGCAATTACGATGACCGCAACCGTGCATCGCACGAAGAAGCGAAGTGTATCATGGAATACCTCAAGGCAAACGGGAGACATATCCCATTAAGATAACAGGCGTATGAAAACGAAAGAACTACAATTTGACGGCAATATCTACATCTGCCGTATCGTGAAATCCAACGAAGGTGAAGAACTACTTATCGGCTCTACCGCTCTGCTCGATGCACTTCATCCGGGCAGTTTCGAGGACGAGAGCGAAGGTTTTGCAAGTAAGGAAGCCGAACAAATATATGACGAGGTTTTCTTTTTCGCCGATGCGAAGACCCTCAAATTACCGGACGATGAACTCATCACGGAATTAAAAGAGGATAACCCCGAATGGTTCAACTAACATAAATCAATAATCATATTAAAAATCAAAGTTATGGATAAAGAGTATGTAATGCACATCGCACAGACCATCAAAGAACAATTACTGTCATTTACCCCCATACCCGTCTTTATGTCGTGGGGAGTCAGCGAATTTGTCGCTACGGTATTCCAAGAATTACCGGCACTGCGGCTGAAAGTAAACGGACGGTTACACGCCGGATATGTCGTTATCGCTCTCAACGGCTCTGATTACTACGAGGTCTATCTACTGAAAGAAGATGATAGCAATGCAAAGTGTGTCAATGAAGAAGTCTGCTTCGACGAACTGGGCGATGTTATCGACCGGGCTATCGAAAGCGGTACAGACAAGGAGGAATACGATAAATTCTGCGACCGGCAACTTGCCGAACTTTTAAGCGGTACACGAGCTTAAATAAGCGAACTACCATATAAATAACACTGCCCCCATTTTCACGCGGGCAGTGTTATTTGTATGAGGTTGGATGCGTCCAAGCCGCAATATCCTATTATAAACTTACTTTTGAAATTCTTGTTCCACTTTTACCGTTACATACATCTGGTTACGGCTTGTGGGATTGTCCGGCTCCGTCATTTCCAATACCCCTGCACCAATCATCGGATTGATATAGACCTCCATAAGATTTTCCCTATCTTTCAATCCTAAATGTTGCAAAATATCAGATAGGGATTGCGGCTCAACACAGAACTCCAAGATTTGCTCTTTTCTCAAATCCTGCTTGCGAGGTTTTCTTGTCGGGTTTTCATCCCTAACTGCAAGGTCAGCACAACATAGTCCGGACGTGTTTCCTCGGCTACAGTAGGAAGCGGCCAACCCAAAGACTGCCAACCGCTCACAATCTTATCCACACCGCTACCGGCTTTCTCGGCACGCCCCAGACACATGAACATCTAAGTGAGTAGATTGGCAGCAAAGCGAGTGCAGGAAACCGGAACGCTAAAAATACCGAATAAGACCCACACGGCACTATAATATGTTGGCATTCTGCCCTGTATATCCCGTATTTTTCGTACCTTTGCGGCACAAAAACGTATGTATATGGAACAACAAGTTATCCCATCGGATTATACACAATATGCAGAGGCAGTAGAGATAATCAAACATGCCATCGAACGCTGCCGGTATAGAAGTGCGGCTGCGGTCAACAAAGAAACTCTCTCGTTGTATTTTGGAGTGGGGAAATTCGTGTCTGAAAATTCCCGCATCGGCTGTTGGGGTACTAAAGCATTGCCTACCATATCAAAGCTCCTTCAACGGGAGTTGCCCGGTCTGCACGGCTTTTCTGAATCGGGGTTGAAACGGATGCGCTCATTCTATGAGGAATGGAGGACGTTTTTAATTCGTCCAACAGTGTTGGGCGAATTGGAAAACCATTCGTCGGAAAAGGGTACGGCTTTAATTCATCCAACAGCGTTGGGCGAATTGGATATTGACGAGCATCTACTGCTGCAACTTATCGGGCAACCGGTCAATACCGAATTTACCTGGGACGATTTTGTCAAGATTAGCTTTTCACATCATATTGAAATCCTGACTCGTTCAAAAGACATCGCAGAACGATTGTTCTATATCCATTGTGCCGCTCAAAATGCGTGGTCGCTATCCTCTCTCAAAAATTACTTGAAAGAAGACATCTATTCAAATCGCGGATCTTTGCCGAGCAACTTCCTTCAAGTGCTGCCCGAAGCCATTTATGCCGTAAAAGCGACATTGGCGTTCAAGGATGAGTATATGCTCGAAATGGTTAATCTGGAGAATGTGGGAGAACGCGAACAGGACTGGAACGAAAAGGTCATCGAAAACCAAATCGTAACCAATATCAAGCAGTTCATTCTCCGTTTTGGAAACGACTTCACTTTTATCGACAGTCAGCATCGCCTGATAGTTGCCGGAGAGGAAATGTTTGCTGACCTTGTATTCTTCAACAGAGAACTGAATGCCAGCGTAATCGTGGAATTGAAACGGGGCAAGTTCCGCCCGAATTATCTCGGACAGCTTAGCGGTTATCTGACTGTATATGATATGACCGACAAGAAACCGCACGAGAACCCTTCAATCGGTATTGTCCTATGTCAGGATGCCAACCGCCAATTTGTCGAAATCATGGTGCGCGACTATGATAAGCCTATGGGCGTGGCGACATACCGCACAGCCCAAGAAATGCCGGAAAATTTGCGCAAGACTCTACCGGACATCGACAAATTACAAAATCTGCTGTCGGAAAACGATTCCAAATCGGAAACTGTCAGATGATTCATTTATGTCCGCAAGATTTCGGGTAGCTGAATGGAATACAAAAATCCCTGCAATAACCACGTAAATTATTGCAGGGATTTTGATTTATTTCGCCCCACGCTTGTTCAGTACATCCGCTATCATGTCTTTTACATCCTGTCCGACTTGTATGAAATTTTTATACAAGATGCGTTCCCGTTCCTCCCTCGACTTGAAAGTGTAGAACTTCGGTAGCGGTACATAGGCCGCTTCCTCCGCTTTTATCTCCCTCATATCGAAATCCGTCTTGCAGAAGAACTTTGTAGTCTTGAACTCTTCCGACTCCTGAATGTTCATCGAGCCTCCCGTACCGGTTTTCGTCTTCACGAAATCACGTGCCGTCTGTCCGCAAATCCATCCCGTCGCCATATCCGAAATTTTCGAGGCGGGTACAAGACTGTCCATGTTCTCATTGAGATTGATACTCGTTTTGTCCCGGTCGATCGTCACGCCCTTTTTGACCTGTACCACCTTGCCGAAAATGTCATTCGACAACCATTCCAGTGTCTCTTTTGCGCGAGCTGAACCGCTTACCACGTTGCCCACTGTCGTGATGATTTTTTGCATTCCCACTTTTCCGTAGTCAGCCTCCAACTGCGGCAACTCCTGAAAACCCAGCGTTACGCTTACCTTGTTGCTTCTCGCCGTACCTATCAGTCGGTCTATCTTGTGGAAATACAGTGTCGGTAGCTCATCCACGATGATGCTGACCGGAATATTTTTCCCCTGCCCGGTGTTCACACGGGTAACGAGACGGTTCAATATCAGAGCGTTCAACGCTCCGATGATACTTTCCATTTCCGGATCGTTGGCTATCAGCAGATAACTGGGTGACTTGGGGTCACTAACTTTCAGGTCGAAATCGTCCCCATCCTTGTGGAATATCCAGTAAGATTCCTTTGTAGCCAAACGGCTGGTATAGACACGCAGCGTACCTATCATACCTTCCAACTGTTCCATCGCCTTGTTTTTGAAGGCCGTTTGGAACGGGCCGAGCAACGGCGCGACCTCGTTGTCCGTCTCAAGTACCTCAAAAATAGTCTGGTAGCTCTCATTGAGAAATGAAAGGATATGCGGCATATCCGAGTATTTTCCAAGCCAATAGGCAGGTTCCACGATGCTGCCACCCTCACGGTCACGAACGACACCCGTCGGCTTCCAGAACTTCGTCTGCGGATCTTGCCGTTTCTCCGCATACAGTTTCTTTCCGTTTGCATCGTAGGGTTCCCGCTCGTAGTTCACGAAAAAGTAGATACAGGCGGCAAGAAAGTTCACGGCAGAAGTCTGAAAGAACTGGTCACTGCCTCCGCCTCCCTCTTTCTTGCCTTTCTGCAGGGATTCCAACAGGGTTTCCGCCGTTTCGCTCGCCGCCGCAAGATTATTGATGTACTTTGCCTGAATGGGGTTCACCCGTTTGCTGTACTCCACATCCACGAAGTTGATGATGTTGAACTTGCATCCTTTTGGCACTTTGCCGAGCTTCTGGTTTTTCTTGTAATGATAGTAAAGTTTAGTGGCAAGTGTCGGAAATTTGTAGTCATAGACCACCATCGCGAAGCCCTTGGCACTATGTTGGCGGATGAACGGTTCTATGATACTGAACGTCTTACCGCTACCTGGAGTTCCAACCACCCATGTTCCTCTGAAACAGTTGCTTATCGACACCCATCCCTTGCGAAATTTACCTTTGTAATAGTACCGCATCGGTATATTCACGCTATACTGGTTCTCATCCTTCTCTTCGCTCTGCTCGAAACTTTCATTCTCGAAGTTAAACCGGTCTTTACCCAGTCCCTCCTTGATGAACTTCGAGATGTTATCCAATGCGATATGCACCAATATCACACCGACCAGCGTAGCCGCCATATAGAAGATGATGTTCAGCGGCAGGGTGTAGAGCCTCGTTTCCATCGTATGATGGTACAGCCACACGGAGAACACAATCAAGAACAATCCGCAGATAAGTGGATATAACACTTGCCTGCGTGCGTCAAACTCCAAGTGTTTTTTGTTGCGTGTGCCGATACAAGTGATGCAGATGAGTAGGAAGGTCGCTATCTTACTATACACGAGGTTGCCGTCGTTATAGATCATCCATCGCTTGATGCGCCCGTGTATATCAATCAATATGCCGCCCCAGTGGTCGAGCATGGCAAGGTCTATGGCATACTCGAAGAACTCCATCAGCACGGAGATATAGATGACCGCACGGAATATTTTGTAAAATCCTTGTAGTTCCTTGCTTTCTTCCATTGTCTTTGTCCTTTCCCTCTTTTCGTTCCTACCTGTTCAGTGTGATAATCGGCCGCACCTTGTGCGCCTGTGTCTTCGGGGTCTCCTGCATCGCACCGCTTCCTGTCGAGTAAAGCCACGCTTTCGCCGTTTCCTGTCCGGTTACCTCCGTCGATGTCCAGTACCAGCAGTCGTTTTCATCCAACGGCAGCGGATGGCCGCCACACCGTTCGATGACAGGATTGACGGTTTCCCGGACGGCATACAGCAGCCGCATCTGTGCCACCGACGGGATATAGGCACTCTGTCCGTACCGCCACAGGTCAAAGACCGCTTCCGCCATAGGCGAAGCCGTCTCCCGTGTGTCGTACAGCGCAAAGGTGTTCATGTTCCCGTCCAAAGCCTCGATGTCGGCCGACGTCCCTTGTGCGACACCGAGGCTGTCGGCAAAAGCTGCCGGAGCAATGTCCCACAGGTAAACCGCATAGCCGTTCCCTTCCGTACCTTCACGGTGTTCGGTATCGAAGACAACCGCTATTGCCCGTTTTCCCGACTGTTCATACTGTACGTAGGATAAAGCCGTACCGTCCTCGCAGAGAATATGTCCCGGACGTACCGCCGTATCAGGTACGTCGATATGGGCGTCACAGGCAGCGCACAATACCGCCGTCACTGCCATTGCAAACCATTGAATCTTTCGTATCATGTTATTTTCGTTTTTTGTTTTTCCTTTATTTTATCGGCAGTTTCACCCCCAGCACGATACCTGTCCGCAGCAAATCCGCCCCTTTTATCATCATGTCACTCTTTACCTGCCAGAACAGTGTGCATCCCGACCGCAGCACATAATTGTGCTCGTAACCCACATGGATTCCGGCAAGAAACTTGTTCGTGTCGCTCCCTGCCGAAGCTCCGATACGCAAGTTGCCGTAATGGTTGCGTCCACGCACCACACAAGGTTTGTACGCCACACCGAAACCGTAAGTGCGATAGTTGCGCCAGAAGGATTCCGGACAAATATGACCGCAAGATTTACATTCCGTCCATTTCAGATAGCCGTTGGCGAAAAACTCCCACGCATGGCGGTAGTTCATTTCATGTTCGTAAGCAAGCGTTACGTCCATGCCGTTCTCATACAGCAATCCCACTCCAAGCGAGAGGCGGCCGCTGTTACGCTGCGCACTTGCATTCATGAAGACGCACATGCAGGCAAGCATCAGTATTATCGTCTTTTTCATCGTCATTCCTCCTCCAATAAAGCGGTGTTAAATGAATCGGCCGACAGCACATCCTCGTAGTCAATGTTCAGGCTGATATTGCGCCCGCTGATTTGTTGTTCCGTCATTTCGATGGTCAGCAGCTTGTCGTTCGGAAAGGTCATCTTTTTCACGACAATCACGTTCCGGTAGCCGTGCTTGAACGTCTTGCCGTGTTCCAATACCAGGGCAGGCGTCAGCTCGATGGTCTGCGCGTTGGTTGCCTTCGAAAGTTTCTTGTCCGACAGTTTCACCCGTATCTCGTCGATGTCGAAACGGATGTTCGTTTTGTTCTCGATGGAAAAGTCGATGAAGAAATAGTCGCCCACCGAGTAAATATTGTTCAGGCGCATTACCATTCGGTGCGCCTTGGTCGCCACGTTGCGGATTTTCGCGGGCGAGTTCCACACCCGTCTTGCAAAACGCACCATGTCGGCTGTGGACATCGAGACCGTAGGATTGTTGTAGGCATCCCGTTCCTGTAGCTGAATTTCCTTGTCTGCCACCGCCTCGCTTATCCGCGTGGTGTAGATGAGTGCATACTGCGTGCGATAGCGTTCCGTTACGATGGTGACGATGGCCAGCACTTCACCGTCCTCGTGTCCCGTCTCTTTGGGCTTCAACCGGATGATGTTCTCAATGGGTTGGTCGCCCGCCACCTTGTCTGTGGAAATATCCACGAAGCGGACCGGTTCCGTGGCTGTGATGACGGTCGTTACCTGTTCATTGACAGTCAGCCGTTCCATCTCTTCGTATGTACGCTGAGCCTGTGCGTTCCGTGTGGCAAAAAGTCCTGCCGCCAGAAGAAATGCAGTTACAATTATTTTCTTGTTCATATCGTTTCTGTTGATATTGTTTATTTCTTTATTTCCCTTATTTCGCTTTCTTTAATCCATGACCACGTTCCAGTTCCTCCCGAATCCGTCGTCCGACAATTTCGCAATACGTCGGTTCAATCTCGAATCCGATGTAATGCCGCCCCGTGCGGATGGCGGCAATGGCGGTCGTACCCGAACCGATGCAGTTGTCCAGCACCACATCGCCCTCGTTGGTATAGGTACGTATCAGGTACTCTATCAAGGCTACCGGCTTCTGTGTCGGATGATAGAATGCTCCTGTCTTGTGTTCCTTGGGTATGGAAATGACAGAGGTCGGGTACTTGTCTTCGGCAACACGCACCGGAGCCAGTTTCATTTCACCGTAACAGCGGTTCGTGAAACCGTCCGTCTTGCGGCGTCCATGATTCCTCCGTTCCGGTGGACACGGCGTCATTTGAGGATGATATACCGGCTGACGGTCGTAGAACACGATGATGTCCTCATGCTGGCGTAGCGGCATCCGGTTGGCATTCAGGTGACCCGTTACCCGGTCTTTCCGCCACACGAGGTTATACCGCCACATCCGGGGTTGCGAGAGCATGAGTTGCGCCGAGAAAATGCCCTGCGCAAAGAGGATAACGGGGCTTCCCGGCTTGGTGATCCTGCGGTACTGTTTCCACAACGCTTCGAGCGGTATCTGCCTGTCCCAGTGTGCCGCCTTGTTGCTACGGTTCAACACGCCGTAAGGCAAATCCGCTATCACGGCATCGACACTGCCGTTCGCCATGAGCTTCATACCCTCGATACAGTCCATATTATATATGTTGTCAATCTCTATCATGGCTTCCGTTTTTACTGTTTCTCACGTCCGTTCACCAGATAGACGAAAGTGCCGTATTTCAGCTTTACCTTATTTTTTTTGATAGCTTTGCCGATGGCATTGCTCGTTTTCTGGTAGGCATTCGTAGCGGCTTGCATTCCCCATTGCGAGAGACTGTTGCCGTAACTGCCGGTATTCATGTTCAGATTCCCCGACACCGCACCGCTTGCCACATCCTTGCTCGTTTCCCGGAACTGGCTGTTCGGTACATAAAGCCCTTCCATGCCGTCCGTGTCGTAAAGGGACAGGCTGACCTTCACCAGTTCGTCCTCGATGAGAATGCTGGTGATGTTCCCCTTCACACGCCCCGACGAGAAGCCGCTCATGGTGGCATACAGATACGACCCTCGTTTGACCACGCACTCGTTGATCTCCACGTCGTCGAGCAGACGCAACCGCACACGCGAGCCGTCCACCGCCTTGATGTCCTCGTCGATAATGGCCTTTATCAGTTTCGGTTCACGGGCATTGACCGCAAGCGTATTGAAGTAATCCGAAGCCGTCTTTACCTTGCGTACCACTTCGCTGGGCGGTTCGTTCTCTGACGGGGCTTTTACCGAACGGCTCTCTTCCTCTATTTTTCCCTTGACCTCTATGGTTGCCGTCGGGGGTTGCGCCGATGCGGTACTGTCCGTATCGGTCGCCGGTAATACCTCATTGCGTCCTCTCAACCTTGCTTCGGCAAGGGCTTTCTCCAGTTCCGCGAGAGCTTCTTGCTCGCGTGTCTTGGCATCGGCAATTTGCGCTGCCGCAGCCTTTTCCTGCTGTTGCTCATCGAGCAAGGCGATGTCGTCCACCGTGTATTGCGATTCATATTCTTCCTTGTTGTCATCGGGTTCATCTCGTTCTATGTTATCCACTGCGGAGTAATCCTGTATCTTACCCCATGATTTGGCCATGTTCTCGTACTTGCTGCCTATGCCGTCACCGCCTTTAAGCCGGGCATCCGGCAAATCGGGGTTCAAAAACTCCGTTGTCTGCAGCGTCTTGTCCGGAATCTCCGCCGTTTCGGTATGAAACAGGTCGAAGATGAAGTACGATGCAACCAGAAGCGGGATATACAGGACAGCCGGAAGCATATACTTCGGCTCCCTGAAATTGATTTTATCAAATATCTTCATCATACATCTTTTAATTGAGTTGTACATACTTGCCTTCAATGCTGCAGTTTTTCAGCACTTCTGCGTTTTCCACTCCGAATGCGATCAGGATGCTGCCGCAACCGGGAGAATCGCCGCGTGTTCCGTCCGGGCGGTAAAACCGGATGCGGTGGCGCAGGAATTTCATGCCCGTCGCTTTCTCGAAAATGACGTCCTGAAACATTTTGGAATCGCAACGGTTGAACAACAGCGCGATGCCGTTGCCGTGTTCCGCCAGCTTTCGGACAAACTGTTCGATAAGGGGACGCGAGTACGGAGGATTGAGCCATACACGCCCTTCCCATTTCAGGGACAATCCGTCCATGTTCCGGTCATACATGACTTCGGCGGTCGGCCACAACGGACGGATAGGGGCGCAAGGGTCAAGGTCGAACCTGCCTAACGCTTTCAACACCTCCTTCGGGGTGTACCATTCGTCCGACGAGCGGACTGATTTTTCAAATCGTGTATTCATAAGCACTCCTTTATTGCGGTTCATATTTCTTGTTCTCGTTCCGATTTTCCCTTATTTCACCCCCTTGCAGCCTCTTGTGTCTTTCCCGTAGCACCGAATCCTGCATTTCCGTCGCCGTGCGTGTCGGCCGGCTGTTGCGGTATGCCATTGTAATGCGATAGATGTTCCAAGTGAACCCTCCGATAGCGAAACCAAAGACGATGACCAGAAAAAGTATCCGGTGTGCGTTGGCGAATCCCTGCACCTTGGCGGCAGCCTTGTCAATGCGTGTCGCTTGGGCGAACTTTCGTCCGGCGGACACCTCCCGCTCGTAACGGTCTTTGTATTTCGGATCGTTCTTGTCCGGCATCTTTTCACCGAAGAGCATCCGCCTGAATCCCTTGATATTCATAAACTCCGTTGTTTAGTAGTTGATCTTCGTTTTCTGTTCGATGTCCTTGTTCAGCAGGGTTCGCCAGTTCACGATAAGCAATCCGTGCGGGTTGTTTTCTGTTCGGGGCACACGCTTAAGTTGCCCCGCCGTGACCAGTTCCCGCATGAGGATGTTGCTCCGCCGCTCAATGCGTTGCCGTCCGTAGTAAGTGAACTCCATCTTCTCCTTGTTGAAAGCCACGCTGTCACAATAGATGGAGAACACCGAACTCGTACCCAAAATGTTGGAGTAGAAACCCTTTTCCTTGAGCGTGTTGTATTGTGCCAACCCCGTCTCATCCACCAGATACATCGCTTTTTCCATCGTATAGCGGATGTATTTGTCATCTGGCGGTAACGTGAAAAAATAATGGTGGAACATTTCCACATGGCTTTTAGCTTCCATGTCAAGCGTTTCGTCCATTGTCGTGCGGTTCACGAGGATAGGCACGTTGCCGTCCAGCACATACACCTTCTTCTGCGCATCCGAGACCATCGTCCGGGCTGTCCAGATACTTGACAAGCTGATGATGACACATCCCACGAGAAAAGCGGTACAGATGATGCCCACCAGTCTTATTTTGTTTTCCAAATTCTTGATGACCATCGGTTATTCCCTTTTACCGTTCAACATCTGTACATATTCCGTGTGCAGCATGGGTATGACCGCATCCCGAAGTTCCGTCAAAAGATTCTCGAACTCCGCCGAGAATATCTCCACGTAATAGCCCTGCATCTCCACGTGGACAAGCACCCACCAGATTCCTCTTTTGCGCTTACCTGCGTTCCGCTGCAGCAGGGCAAGACGCAGCTTGTACGTCAGGTACGTCACCAAGGGGGCGATGTACCGGTCGTCGTACTCGAAGGCTTCGTCCAGTTCTTCATACTGCGGGTCGATGCGGTGGTTTTCCGTCACCTCGCAAACCTCTTTTCTCGCTCGTTCCTGTGCAAAGGACATGAATTTCTCATCCTTGCACCAACTTTTGATTTTCTCTTGCAATTTCATGTTGTTATGATTTTTATTGGGTTTATATTATCTTTTGCGGATTATCTCATGATGCCGCCCAACCCTCCGGTTGCCGTCATCTTCGCCTGCTGTGCCACGCCCTCGCCGAAGTTTCGGGTAGAGAATGCCGTGTCGCCCTCCGGTATCATCCATGCCGCCAAGTCCGGAACAAGGTTCAGGCACTTGAGGGCTACAATCGAAGCCGCCATCAGGTAGCCTGCCGAGAAGAACGAGTTTTGCAGGTAGGCAGCCATCGTCTGCTCGCTGGCGGTTATCGCCGTCAGGTTCTCGATTTGGATGCACAATACAATGTCAAAGAGCAGCAGCACATAGAAGCCCACGAAGTAGAGCATCGCCCCGTAGAAATGCACCGTCAGATAGCGTGTCAGCCACTTCGCCCAAGCACCTTCCCATTTCGGCAGGATGCTGAACGCCCACTGTATCGGTCCGAAAATCGTCAGCATTCCCAACAGGATTTGTTGGCAGTAAATCGTTGCCCACCAACCGATTCGGAACACCACGAGAGCAATCAACATGATGATTTTGTCTATCCCCACGATGACTCCTGCCGTCAAAGACGTGAACCACAACTTCGCCGCATCCTTTTCCATGCTCGTCACTTCGTCCACGCCGGTCTGCTCCATTGTCGCCTCTATCAGGTTGGGATCGGATGTGCCCGTGTGGGCGACATCCGCCTGCGCCTGCAGGTTCGTGTACATCGTGTCACGCACATGGATGAGCTGTTGAACTTCCTCGAACCTGTCCGATATCTGTGAAGCTTCAGCTTCGTACAGGTCATGGGTGTACGACCCGATGCAATTCGGGATGTAGGACAGAAAGTCCAGAAAACACCAGTTGTTCCGGCTCCCCGCCATACCCGTGTCCGCAGGCGGATACCACCAGCAGATGATAATCGACACGGCAAGCGGCCTAAACAGCTTCATAACGTCCAACGGCTCGTGCTTTACCATCATCTTGTAGGCGATACCTGCCGCCATGACGATGGAGAACAGTGCCGCGAGTGCCATGCACATCTGCAATATCCACCAAAAAGGACCCTGCGCACCGGTAAAAGTCGCGTCCGTCAGAAACTCGTTGGTCTGAAAGATGACATCATCTATTTCCTCCTCCAACAGGTTGATGCCGAAATCCGAAAGTATATCTCCGTTTGCCATAGCCCTGTCTTTTTATTTCCCTCTGTTTACACTCTCGTTGTCATCTTCGCCGTTTCCGTTGCCGCCCGATTGCGAGCCACGCACCGCAAGGCGTGATTCCTGCCACCGGCTCATGGCATTGCGGACAATGCCGCCCTTATGCAGGGTACGGTTGTCCGTTGCGTTCAGCAGTGTGCTTGTTGCCGTTGCGTTCTGACGCTTGGCGAGGTAGCTCACTAAAATCTCGTTCTGCCGTGCCACATCCTCGTAGATGCGCAGATACTCCTTCTTTCGCTGGGCGTTTGGCATATAGGCGTCTTTCGTGGCGTTGATGGCGCACTGATAGACGTGGTAGTATTCCGTCCACCGTTCCTTGTCGGCCGGAGTACCGCCGGACAGGAGAATACGGTCGATGTTGCGCCGGAACCGGTCCATCTGTCTGCTGACCTTATCGCCCTCGGCAAGCCACGCGATGTCCGCCTGCCGGTCGGCAACGTTCAACGCCTCGACCTTCGCCCGCTTGACCAAAGCCGAATCAATGGCTTCCGCTTCGTCCACCTGGTTGTAGAGATTGATACCGGCAAGTGTGCGGAACGAGAGCTTGTTTTTGGCCGCCGCCGACTTCTTGTATTTGTTGTGCAGCACGGAATAATAGAGGTCGGGCGAGAGTGCGCCCGTACCGGTTTCCATGACCGTTACCTGATTCTGCTTCGGCGAATCATGGTTGTACGTTACATACTGTGCGTGTACGGCTGTCGTTACGGTGACCGCCACTGCCATGAGTAATAGTTTTCTGTTCATATTCTTCTCTTTTTGTCGTTAATAATCCAGTCTTCCGGCTCCGCGCCAACGCCCGAAGGCGTCATCGAGAATCTCCCGCATGGTGCGGGAGCGATATACCTTTGCTTTCCAATAGCCGATGCGCACTTGAATGTACCGCCATGTCTCGAAATAGGCCCGGTTCAGATGCCGCTCGATGTTGTCCAATGAGCGGTTGATGGCCTCCAACACCATCAGCAGGTCGGAGGTCGAGCAGGCTGCCGCTCCGGTGGCATACAGCACGAGGTCGCTCACGGACTTGTAGAGCTGTTCCCCCTCACGGGCAATCGCCCTCAGCCCCCTCGCATTGATGGAGATAATCAGGGTATCTGCGGATTCGATGCGTCCACGTTTCAAGATCTTCGCATTGAAATCCTCCAACAACGATTTATAGTCGCCGATACGGTCGCTGACCGATGTATAGGTATTCTTGACGTTCAACACCGTGCGCAACGACTGGTACATGACGTCGATGGCATCGAACGCACGGGTGTATTTGTCAAGGTCAATATTCAACTCTTTATAGTCCCCAATTTCTTTACAGCTGTACTCGTGCAACAGCTTGTTGCTGTACTCCAAGGTGCTACGAGCCAACAGCAGGCTGCGCTGCTTCTTGTGGTCGTTGATGTAGGCTTCGACGGAGACTATATCGAAAGTCCACTGCGCCTTGGCGATACCGGGCAGCAGGGCGAACAGCACGACGGCAATCTGTATGGTACGTTTCATGGCCGTACCTCCTTTCTGCTATTCCTGCTGTTGCCGCTCCGAAGCGTCCGTGCATTCTCCACCCAGCGGTCATGGCATTCCTCCACGAGTGTCAGCCTACGGCCTTCGTCCGTGTCCAGTCCGGGCTGCACATCCTTCATCACGTCAAGGATGCTCCGCTTGTAGTGCATCATCTTTTCCAGCGATACCAAGTCGGCATATATCTTGGTGATTCTGCTGTCCACCTCTCGCGCTATCTCAAGGCGGTCGCTTGACCACAGCAGATGGTACACGTCGCCTGATGGCGTTTCTTCCGTCGGTGCGCTGCGGGCGTATTCCGTCGTGATTTTACAGGACGGATGTTCACGGGCGATTTCGGCTATCCGGTCGTTTACCAGTTTAGCCTTTTCCGCATCCGAAAGTCCCGGATCAAGGGTCAGCACGTCAGCGACGTGTGTGTCCGTATATTCCGAAGTGAGTTCCCACTTGATTTGGATAATGGTACGGTGTATTTTTATGCCGAGAAAATATTTCGGCTTGCGGGCAATGGAGACCGTAGCCCTGAATGTGATGATACCGTTGATATTCGGCATGGTCGCCTTGCGTACATACGAGTAGCCGTTCCATGCTCCGCCGTCCTGCCAAGTAAGACCGTATGCCGCCTTGCAGTCCTGCATGATGGCAGGGATGCGGTAATAGTCATCCGTCGCCACGCTGTTGTCGTCTGCGGCATCCGACTTTGCTTGGGCATAGTCGGACTGTTTCTTCTTCCACTCCGCGAGTTCTCCTTTCAGACGGTCTATCCGTGTCTTGTTCGCGTTGTACTGCTGCCGGTAAGTCGCCGCATCCTCAATGCTCGCCGTACTGATTTTCTTCAGCAGGACAGCGTTCTCGTTTTCCAATGCCCCGATTTGCGCTTCAATATTGGCCGCTTGGCTGTTCGCCTCGTTCAATAGCGCGTCCAGTTCCGAAAGGTCGAGGTCGTTTTCCGTCACCGAGGTCTGCATGGCGCACTCCTTGGTGTGGGCATTCAACGAGCTGCCGCACTTGCGGCACTTGTACTGTGTCGAGCCTTGTCCGAGCGTAACCCCGTCGGAACAGGTCACGCTGATGGTCACGCTCTCGCATCCCTTCAATTTGGCTGCGTCCGTTGCTTGGTAATAGTTCCGCGCACCGGAAGATATATAATAGGTGTAGCCGTCCTCGTTCTCGTTGAACTCCGCAAGCCGGACATTCAGTTGCGCCCGAAACGTGTTCAAGTCCATCGAGTAGGAATCGAAGACTTCCTCATAGACGACCTCTTCTTTGTTCCAGTTTTTGCTCACATGGATTTCGTATGCGTATGCCTTTTTGGTCTGCTTGTTTTTCTTGCTGATGATATAGGCACTCATCCAATAGTTGATGCTGTAGCTGAACCCGTCGTTCTGGTTGTTCAACTGCTGCACGCGGTTTCTTGACCAACCGGCATATCCTTCCGAGTTGGCAAGTACCTGTTCCCGTTGCGAGGCATCAGGATAGAAATTCGGGTCGCTCGTGTTGAACCGCACCCATGCGCCCCCGTTCAGGATGCTGTTGTCGTCCGTCGGAGGATAGTAGTCGCACAGCGATACGCTCCCTTGGTCACGCCGGGCAATGTACCACCGCTGCGTGTAATAGTTCCCCATCGCTTCGTCCAGGTAGTCGGTCATCCATGCCGTGAGGTTGTAGTTGCTGAAGTTGAACAGACCGGCCACGTTGTCCGGACCACCCACCATGTCAATCAGCAAGCCGCTGATGTCATGTTCCGCCTGCTCGAATAGACTCCCGTAGTGTTCATACAGGTTGCCGATTTCTTCAACCTTTCCACCCAGCAGGTCATGGAACGAGCTGCTTTGCAACAGGGCGTCACCAAGATTGGCAATGCCTGCCGTTGCAAGGCCGACCCCCGTGTTATAAAGGTTGTCGAGGTCGCTTTTCAGGTTCTCGTGGGTGAAGTTGCCCGGTATGCGGGCGAAGTTGTCCATCATCCGCTGCCAGTCGATGTTTCCCGTTTCGGAGAGTTTCAGCAAGGGGGCAATTTCCGGATTGATTTCGAGAAAGGCGATGTCCGAAAAGGTCAGCGTGCTGTTGGTCACCACGCTCTCGAACTGCATACACAGACTTTTGGTATCATCGCAGACTTTCATCAGGTAACTGCCCCAATAGATAGCCGTTTGCGGCGAATGGAGCATCTGCTTCGCCACCACCCATATCTTGGGCATGATTTTCTCCGCCACCATCCGGTAGATGCGCCGGTAGTAGTAGTTTTCCGTACGGCTGTTCCAGATGCCGAGGTCGCTCAGGGCTTTATGCTCCAAGAACTTGGCCGCGAATATCCCGGCGGTAGCGACCTCCGCTGCCGTGTAGTGCTTGAGGACGTCATCGACCTGCTCCCGGTAGTACCCTTCGGCGACCGCTTCCGTACCGAAGGCAGCCACCATCGCCGCAACGGTACGGGTGTCGTAGTTCACGCTGTAATACTGGGCGTGAACCGTCTGGCAGAGTGTGACCGAGGCGATGGTCAGGATAAGGAGTAGTCGTTTCATGGCTGCAATGTTTATTTGGATTCATGCACGGGACGGAGGTTGAGCACACGCCCCGTCTCGTTTACTTTTTGTGCAAAAGGCAGGGCCTTCCCGATACCGCTGGCATCCCAGTCCCGGCAATATGCCTCGATAGCTTCCTGATGGCTGCACCGAAGTTCCTTCTTGTAAAGCTTCAGTGCCTCCTTTTCCGCCCGTTCGGTCGTGTAGGTCATGTAGCACTCGTGCGGCTCTTCCACGCCGTACACGCCGCTGGTCGTCCCCCGACGGATAAACACTTCGCGGAAGAAGCTGCGCCCATCCTTGTTCTCCAAGCGGTTGATGGTAAATATCTTCTTGCAATCCACCTCGGTCAGACCAAGAATCTTTCGGATTTCGTCAAAGCGTTCCTTGAACTTGCTCTGGTCAAGCAGCATCACCACGTCCGAGTTGTTGATGATGGCCTCCTTCACGATTTCGCTGCCGATGATGTCCTGTATCTCCTGCGTCACCACGCCGACAGAAGCCCAAAACTTACGGGCGGTCTTGTACATGAACTTGATGTATTCCGCCATGAGCGGGCTGGCAATGGCCTTCCACGCCTCTTCGATGACAAGGACTTTACGGGTCTTCTTGATGCGCATTTTCTGCAGGAACACGTCCATGATAATCAGTGTGACAATGGGAAACAGTTTCTTGTTTTCCTTGATTGCATCCACTTCAAAGACGATGAATGTCTCGTCAAACAGTGCCGAATCCACATTCTCATTGAGAATCTTCTCATATGCGCCTCCCTTGTAGAACGGCTGCAGCATGGTCGAATAGGTCGAGTAGCTGATTGTCGTGATGTCATTTTCGGTGCAGATCTGCTCCAGACGGTCGAATGAGTAGTCAAAGAATGAGTTGAAGTTCAGTTCCGACACTTTGAGAGCCGCCCGCCGTGCCTCAAGCACCTCTATCTGTTTGCGCACCATCTCATCCACCTCTCTGGGTGGTTTGTTTGGGTTCTTTCGGCTGGCCGCCGCAAACAGGTTTTTCAGCAGTACCTCCCGTTGCTCGTCGGTGTATCTTGTAAATCCGTTGAAATAGGCATCATAGTAGTCTATGATTATCTGCTCGACAATGCGGAACTCGATTTCGGGAATCTGGCTGTCCGACCCTTTCCAAATCATCAGGATAAGGTTCTTGAGGAAGTCTATCTTCTCGATATTGTATTCCTCCCGGTTGATGCGAAACGGATTCATCGTAATAGGCCGTTCCTCGGTATAGGAGATATACTTGCCGCCCAGATACTCGCACAGTCCCTCGTATGAGTTCCCCGTATCGACCATCACCACATCCGTTCCCTGCTCATGGAGCTGGCGCACGACCGAGTTCATATGAAAACTCTTGCCGCTGCCCGAAGGCCCCAAACAGAAAAAATTGGAATTATCAGTCAGTTTATTCTTTCCCTCTTTTCCCGTGATGTCGATAGCCACCGGCACGCCCTGACGGTCGGTGTAGTAAATCTTCAGCGGCGTTTCCTCGCTGTGCAGCACACGCTCCTTGTACATCAGGCACATCGCCGCATCGGAAAGGGTCAGGAAACGGTCGTATTCCTCATTGAGCGTGTAGCAGTTGCCCGGAAACGAACCGACGAACAGTTCCAGTTGGTTGTATGCCCGCTTGCTGATATGGATACCCATACGCCCGAAAGCGTTTTCCAAGTGGTTCGTACACTTTTGCAGGTCTGCACCGGCAGACACGGCCACCACCATGTTGAAGTGTGTATATACCAGTTGCTTGCTCTCACGGGCGATGACTTCCTGCACACGCTTGATGTCCTCGACCGCCATCTGGTTGTTCGGATTGGGAATGCTCGCGTGGCGGTTCTTCTTTTTGTCGAGCAGCGACAGCTCACGCTTCTGGTTGGGCAGGAAGATGATTTGGTTATAGACCACCGTCTCGGCGTTCGGGATGCTGTCCACCACCGACACCAAATCGACGGGCATTTCCGTGTTGTTGACCTCGATATTCGTGTACGGACGTATCTGTGAGGGCAGTGCGGCACAGTCCACGTCCACAAGGCTGTACACCTTGCAGCGTTTGTCGCCCATCGACACGGTTTCATCGTCCGCCTTGAAGTTCGTCATCGACACGGTGCGGTCTTTGAAGTTCATGGCGAAGTAACGATCGACGTACTCGCTCGCTTCGGCTTTGTTCAGGAATCTGGCCTGTACGCCGCCGTCACGTAACTGGTCGTGTACTTTACGGATTTTCACAAGGAAGTCACGCCACTTTTTGCTATCGAACGAGAACAGACGGCTTTTCTTCGCCTCTTGCGTGATGGTCAGGTAGCAAAGGCTGTCCGTGTAAGGACGTCCCTTGAAATAACGAAAATAGGATGAAGACAGGAACTCCTGACCGTCAGTCGGTTCGCTCGCAAACTGTTTCCTGACGAAGATGTCCTGCTTGTGGATGGCGTACCCTTCGCCCAACGTCTGCGCAAGGGCGGTGAACAAGTGTGTGAAGTCGTAGTAACTGTCAATGTCCGCCGAATATTTCTGTACCGGATTCTCTATCTTAAGTACGGCGGAATATTCGCCGGTCTTGGTGTACAGCACACCCACACCGTCCGTTTCCTCCGCCGAGAAATAGATGTCCTGAAAGATTCGCTTGCGCTTGCCGCCCGTACCGAACGCATAGACCGACAAGGCCATACCCGCGCACAAAGCGACAAAACATAAAATGATGTATAGGGTCATTTCGATATACGTGTAATTAAATAGGGGCAGGTTCGCCTTGCTTCAAGACAAACCCGCCCGCGTTCAACAATCAATAAAGCCATGCACATTGCCGTGATGGTTTTTCTTTCGTCAGATCTTGCGCGAGTGGGCATACACATACACACCCGGAACGACCTTCTTGCTATGCAGTCCTTTCCGCTGTTTGAGGAGGATGAGCACGATACCGGCCGATACGACGGCTGCCAGCACGACAAGCCCGGCAATGAAACCGAGCAGGCAGTAGGCGGCGACAAAGCCGACAATGGCTCCGCACGTCGTCACCGCCGCCCAATATATATACCGGCCTTGGATGCCCAAAAACTCAAGAGGCCGTTGCAGTCCCTTGAACAGCGGGTAGTCCGGATAGCGTTCGTCCTTGCCTTTCATACTTATCCTTGATGTTTAAGCGGCAATACCGAAGAACAGAGGCAACGCCTTGGCCGCCGCAATGAGGAAGATACAGGCTCCCACGACCATCATGATCTTCTTCTTGACGTCCTGCTCCTCGTTGTGTGGGCTAAGCACCCAGCGCCATACCCACCTTGCGGTGGGCGGTT